>NZ_JBFTHK010000036.1:0-33444 GCF_056394205.1 Arthrobacter sp. 10T413_2
GGGCACAATCGTGTCCGACGGCGCCCTTCCTCTTCCGGCGGACGCCGGACCCGCGCCTCCGGACGCGTGAGAGTATGAAGCCATGAGCGATCAGCACGACACTCAGCCCGGAGATCAAACTGYCGACGACGTGCCCGTCGAAGGCACACCCTTGGACGACGTCCTGCCCCTGGCCKGCGCCCCGGTGGCATCGCCGGCTTCAGTCCCGCACGGCCACGCCGGTGGTCCAGGCCCCGTACCCAGGCCGCCCCGGGGAAGTGAACTTCAGGACCTGGTGGACGAACCCGCGAAGGTCATGCGGATCGGCACCATGATCAAGCAGCTTCTGGACGAAGTGAAGTCAGCGCCCCTGGACGACGCGGCCAGGGTCCGCCTGGCCGAAATTCACGAGCGCTCCATCAAGGAACTCGAGGACGGCTTGGCCCCGGAGCTCGTTGAGGAGCTCGAACGGATCAACCTGCCCTTTCCGGAGAACGCCACCCCCTCCGACGCCGAACTCAGGATTGCCCAGGCCCAGCTGGTCGGCTGGCTTGAGGGGCTCTTCCACGGCATCCAGACGGCCATCGCGGCTCAGCACGCCGCCCGAGAGCACGCCTACGCGCAGATGCAGCTGCGTCAGCTGCCGCMGGGAACGGTGATCGCACCCGGCGTCATCATCGGGGAGAACGGCGAACCGGTTCGCGCCGCCGCGCCGCGCCGCGGCGCTGACCCCTCCCAGCCTCCCGAGCCCGCCGACCCGGACCACGGGCCCGGCCAGTACCTTTAGCGCGACCTTGGGCTTMTTCAGCGCGGCGCGGCAAGGGCGCAGGGATGACGCCGAACTCGGCAAGGGTCTCTGGCGGCGCGCCCATGACCGCTTCAACCGCGGACTGGACCGCTACCACCAGGTCCTCGAAGGGGTCGAGGATGCGGCACTGTACGGCGAGCTCGTCGACGTCGCGAACCAGCTTTCCGCGCTCGCCCCCCGGGTCCGGGAGATCTGCGTGGAGGCCCAGCGGCGATATCCCAGTAACGGACTGGATATTCCCGGCCCGCTGGCAGGTGTCCACCGCGCACTCTCCACGGCGGGCAATTCACTCGCCATGACGGCGGAAGCGGCGGCGATGCTCCGCCTCGCCGTAGGGCCGGTCCCGGCGGGCGCCGCGTCCGTGCGGCGGCGCGCCGACGCCGTGCTGGAACAAGTCCACGACGCCGAACGGCGGCTTGCGGAGGCGGCCGGCAGCGGCCCGGCGCCGGGTATTCCCGGTTAAGCGCCTAGCTTAGCTTCGCCCTGGCGCTGGCCGGACTGCACCGATGTTGGCAGGATAGTTATATGACTTTTTCACCGGAACTGACTTTCAATGACGGCAACACCATTCCCCAGCTTGGCTACGGGGTGTGGCAGGTTGAAGATGACGTGGCCGAAAAGGTGGTTGTCCAGGCGTTCGAGGCCGGCTTCCGCCACATCGACACMGCCAAGATCTATGGCAACGAAGCAGGGGTTGGCCGCGCTATCGAGCGTTCCGGCCTCAAGCCCGAGGAAATCTTCATCACCACCAAGCTGTGGAACGCGGATCAGGGCTACGAATCCACCCTGAAGGCATTCGAGGAGTCCATGGAGCGGCTGGGCCTGGACACCCTGGACCTGTACCTCATCCACTGGATGCAGCCCAAGCAGGACAAGTACGTTGACACCTGGAAGGCTCTCATCGAGCTCCAGAAGCAGGGCCGGGTCAAGACGATCGGYGTCTCCAACTTCACCAAGGAGGGCCTGCAGCGCCTGATCGACGAGACCGGCGTGGTGCCGGCGATCAACCAGGTCGAGCTGCACCCGTTCTTCAACCAGGCCGAACTGCGCGAATTCAACGCTTCCAAGGGCATCCTCACCCAGGCATGGTCGCCGCTGGGCCAGGGCGGCGAGCTCCTCG
Source organism: Arthrobacter sp. 10T413_2 (assembly GCF_056394205.1). NCBI lineage: Bacteria > Bacillati > Actinomycetota > Actinomycetes > Micrococcales > Micrococcaceae > Arthrobacter > Arthrobacter sp. 10T413_2. Next base: position 1,908 of record NZ_JBFTHK010000036.1, read on the forward strand.
AGAGCCCTGTCATTKCCCAGATTGCCGCCAAGCACGGCGCAACGCCTGCCCAGGTAGTCATCGCCTGGCACCTGGCCATCGGCAACGTCGTCATCCCGAAGTCCGTGACCGAATCCCGGATCCGCGAGAACTACGCGGCCCTCGATGTCACCCTTGACGAGACCGACGTCCAGGCCATCAACGGACTGGACCGTTCCGCCGAAGGCGCTGGKCGGATCGGCCCGGACCCGGCAGTGTCCGACTTCGCTTAAGCAACAGTCCTAAGGCACCGGCCCGGCGCTTCACAGCATCAGGCCGGTTGACCGGCCGGCGTTCGCAGAGGGCCTTCACCCCGCACGGGGTGGAGGCCCCTTCTGCTGCCCGGCCATTCCCGCCGGACGGGACGGTGCCGAAYGGGCCTGCRCTGTGCCGCGCCGGATTCAGGCGKAAGCCCGGTGCCACACCGGACTCAGGCGGCGGCCCGGCGTACCTTTCCCGGGATAGCATCCACGACCGCCCAGCCGTCTTCGCCCGAAACGCACCGGCTGGCGAAGCGGTCCGCGGCGGCAGCGTCATCAAAGCTCTCGGTGCGGATCCGGCCGGAGTCTGTGTCCCAGTAAGTGACTTMGAAGTACTGCGCGCTGTCCTGTGCGTTGTCGCAGTGCTGCTGGAAATGCTGCTGGAAATCCTGGTTGTTCTCCATGATTCCAGTGTGCAACCGACCTCCGACACTAAGAGTTCACGCCTCCGGCGTGTTGCCGAGCCGCAGCACGCGTTCCCGGGCCAGGACTTCCTTGCGGCGTTCCCGGTCCGCTGCCCTCGCCGTCTGCTGAGCCATGGCCGCAGCCAGCTCGTGACGCTTTCGTGCCGCCTTGAGCTCGGCTTCGGCCAGATCAAGGCGCCGCCGGAGCTCGTTCGCCTCATCGGCCAACCGCCTGGTATCGGCTGTGGCCTCGTCCAGTTCCGCCGCCGCGCTGCGTGCCTCGTCGTCGGCCGCCGCGGCGGCCTCTTCGGCATTCTGGAGCCGGGCCCGGGCCCGTTCCACCGCCGACGGCGCCGGGGTCACCTGCGCTTTCCCGGCAACCCGGAGACGGGGCTGAACCGCCGGGGGTTCTCCGCCGGGTAACCCGCCGTCGGCTCCTCCGTGCGCGGCTCGGGCGACGGCTCCCCGGGCCTGAAGGCTCCCCGGGACGGCCACCGCGCCGGCGAGATCGACGACGTCGACCCCGTCCGCCGAGAGTGCCCGGAGCAGGCAGCCGCTCTGAACGGCTGCTGCTGCCCCGGCGTCCGTGGCGGCAGCCCGCAGGGTCTGCTCCACTTCCGCGGCCACGGCGGCGCTGATCGGCCGGCCCTGCCGAACTGCCAGTTCGCGTGCCRCCTTCACGGCTCCGGAAAGCAGCTGCCGCCGTTCCTGTGCGAGGCGGCGAAGGCCCGCAGCGTCCAGGGCGGACTGCGCGGCCTGCATCGACGTCCCCAGTTCGGCCAGCTCCCGCAGCACTTCGGGGCTGTGCGCCGCCATCATGTTCACCGCCCACGCGGCCAGGGAGGGTTTGGGCAGGGCCCGCACTTCGGCCGCCAGGGCCCTCTGCCCCGMGGCAGCGATGTTCTCGGAACTGAGGCGGCGGGCGGCAGCCGTTCTTGCCGCCACAAACTCGCCGTACGGCAACGCGTACAGCGGCCCGGCAATGCCCGCAAGTCCCGGGGTTCCCATGCAAGAATCATAGAAGTCCCGGCCCGGCCGCGAGCCACGGCTCGCGGCCTTGTCATGAGACCCGGCGGCGCCCCGATACTGAGGAGTATTCACTTGATCGAAATTGGCGGGCTACCGGCCCACGTCCTGCTCGTCCACGCCGTGGTGGTGCTCGGACCGCTTGCGGGTCTGGGCGCCATTGTCTACGCCGTGGCACCGCGCTGGCGGAGCTACCTGGCCTGGCCCCTAGGCGTGTTGTCGCTGATTCTGATTCCAGTGACGCTGTTGACGGCTCAGGCCGGCGAGCAGTTGGAGAAGGCCCGTCCGGCGTCGGCCCTGGTCCGCGAGCACGCCCAGCAGGGCGATGTGCTCAAGGTGTTTTCGGTGATTTTCTTCGTCATCGTCGCGGCCATGCTGGTGGTCACCTATGAGCCCTTCGGCCGGCGTCTGGCTTTCCTCGGCGGACTGCGGGACAACCGGATCGTCCKAGTGGTCCTCCTCATTGCCGGCGCCGTCGCGGGCGCTTTCTTCATCTACCAGAGCGTCATCACGGGGCATTCCGGCGCGGCGTCCGTCTGGAGCCGCTAAGTCCGCGCTTCGGCACGCCCGTGACCCGCTGACGGGCGCCGGCTTCTGCGCAGGGTGATAAGGAGCAGGACGAGGGCCGCCGCCTGCAGCGCCGCCACCGCAGCAATGAGCACCGGCCGCGCGCCGTAAAGCGATCCGTACAGTAGCCCGCCCGCCAACGCCCCGGCCCCTTCGAACGCCGCGAACACCCCGTAGGCCGTKCCCTGCCGGGGCTGCGGAACGAGATCGGCCACCAACGCCTTGACCGTTGAGTCCTGGATGCCCGTGGCKGCGCCCCAGACCAGGACGCCGGCCAGAACGAGTCCGGCACTCGGTGCCAGGGCCAGGACAGGCACCCCCGCGATCAGCACGGGCAGACCGATCAGTACGGCCGCCCCGGCACGGTCGTAAAGGACGCCACTGGCGAGGGCCCCGACGGCGGCCGATCCCATGGCGGCCGCGTACAGCAGCGGAACGACTGCGACGGGAACCGCCACGTCGGMCGTCAGATGGTAGGAGATGACGCCGAAAGCCACCAGGCCGGCGCTCCAGAAGAAGGCGGCGGCGGCAAACAGGACAAAGACGCCGGAAAAAACCGACGGCGGCCGGCCGCCGTTCGCAAGGGGAAGCGCAGAACCCGACGACGAAGCCGGCGACGAACCCGGTGCCGAAGCTGGGACGGACCCGGGACCCGAGCCCGGTGGCGCGGCGTCTGCGGGGAACTCGGTGCCGGCGGCAACGGGCGCTGCCGGGACGTCGCCCGGGTCCGGCACCCTGCGACGCAACCACACGAGGATCGCCAGCGCCGCGGCCGCCGGAAAGACGAGCACCGCAAACGCCGCCGACAGCGAGCCGGTGGCCACCAGCACCGCGGAGACGAGCAGCGGTCCCAGGAGCGCGCCGGCCAGATCGAGGGATTTGTGGACGGCGAAGCCACGGCCCCGGCCAACCGGCCCGGCAGCAGCAGCCAGCAGGACAGTCTTCGCCGGGCTACGGACGGCTTTGCCAACCCGGTCCCCGATCAGGAGCGCGGCCGCCAGCGCCAGTCCGGCGGATCCGGCCAAGGGCGCCAACGCCAGCAGCGGGACGCACACCGCCGTGAGCACGTACCCGGCCATCGTGAACGTCCAGTATTTCCCGGTGCGATCCGCCCAGGGACCGAACACCAGCCGCAGCCCCTGCGCCGCGGCTTCCGCGGCACCCGTCACGAGACCCACAAACAGCGCTGATGCGCCGAGCTGGGCGAGCAGGGGACCTCCCAGTGGCCGGGCGCCGTCGGACACCATGTCCGTGGCGAKGCTGACTAGGCCGAACGCCACCACTGTGCCCCATTGCGGGCGCGCCCGCGGGCCTCGCCGTCCGCCGGTCCGTGCCGGCGGACTTTCCTGCTGCCGGGCTGGCAGCCTGCGGCCGGGCCGTTCCATTCCCTAAGGCTCGCCGACGGCCCGGAAAAAGACAATACGCAGGTCAGGGCGCTGTGGCCCTGCCGTGGCGCGGGAGGAAATATTGGGCKAAGTGGACCGTTTTCGGCATCTGCTTGGTACTTTTTGAGAGCCGATCCGCGTTGTGCGGGCCGGGGGGACCCACATCGACGGATTGAAAGGCTTCACAACCATGAGCTCACCCCAATACCAGGGCTACGCGCCCGCATCCGCAAAGACCAACGGCCTGGCCATMGCGGCGCTGGTTTCATCCTTCTTTATCAGCCTGCTTGGGATCATCCTGGGTCACATCGCCCTGAACCAGATTAAAACCACCGGTGAAAGCGGCCGCGGCCTGGCCATCGCCGCACTTGTCATCGGCTACGCGTCCATCGCCTTTGCGGTGATCTTCCTCGTTGTCATCATGGGCACTGCGGCCGCAAACCGCTAAGACTCGGCAGACGGCCCCCTCCGGCACCGGCCGGAAGGGGCCGTTTGCGTCCCGCCTGCCGCCCCGGGCCACCAGGGCCGCACCCGCACGCCACTCTCAGGAGGAACTGTGAAGCTGCTTTCCAACCCGCCCCGCCACGCGGCCCGTCKACCTTCCATGCCTGCCGCCCTTCTTGGAATTGCGGTGGCTGCCGGGCTGGCTTTCGTCGGCGTCTCCGTGGCCGCGCCGCCCCCGGCCATGGCCGCAACAACCCCGACGCCGACCGGCTGGCTGCACACCTCCGGCGGCACCATCCTGGACTCGAACAACGCCCCGTACACGATCAAGGCAGCATCCTGGTTCGGCATGGAAACCCCTGACTGCATGCCGCACGGACTGTGGACCCTGACCATCGACGACGCCCTGGCCAACATCAAGTCGATGGGCTTCAACACCCTCCGGCTGCCCTTCTCCAATGAGTGCCTGGCCGCGACGTCCATCAAGGGAAGCCTGAACTACTGGGCCAACCGTGCCTACGGGCTCGAGGGCAAGACGCCCCTGTTTCTGATGGACACGGTGATCGCCCGCGCCAAGGCCAACGGCCTGCACATCATCCTGGACCGGCACCGGCCGTCCTCCGCGGACCAGTCTCCGCTGTGGTACACCTCCGCATACCCGGAGTCGAAGTGGATCGCCGACTGGAAGATGCTMGCCGCGCGCTACAAGAAYGATCCCACCGTCATCGGCGCCGACCTTCACAACGAGCCCGCCGGCGCAGCGACCTGGGGCGGGGCCGCCGCCACCGACTGGCAGGCCGCAGCCACCCGTGGCGGGAACGCCGTCCTGGCCTCCAACCCCAACCTGCTGATCATCATCGAGGGGATAGAGAACCAGGGCAACGGCACGTCCACCTGGTGGGGCGGCGGCCTGGCCGACGTCAAGAACAAGCCCGTCACCCTGGCCACACCCAACCGCGTAGTATATTCCCCGCACGACTACCCCGCGTCGTTGTTTGCGCAGAAGTGGTTCAGCGATCCCAGCTACCCGAACAACCTGCCGGCCGTCTGGGACGCCAACTGGGGCTACATCCAGAAGCAGGGCATCGCCCCGGTTCTGCTCGGCGAATTCGGGACCGCGCTGCAGACCACGTCCGACAAACAGTGGATGGAGAAGATCGTCTCCTACCTCGGGACCAACTCCATGAGCTTCGCGTATTGGGCGTTCAATCCGAACAGCGCGATCACCGGGGGCCTTGTCCAGTCGGACTGGCGCACCCCGGAGACTGCCAAACTGGCCGCGCTCGCCCCGATCCTGAAGAGCACCCCGTCCCCGACGGCATCGCCGACGGCGTCCCCGTCGCCGACTGTCACGGCGTCCCCGACGGCTACCGCCACCGCAACACCGACGCCCACAACCACTGCGACGCCAACCATCACTGCATCGCCGTCGCCCTCGCCGTCGCCGACGGCGTCCGCGTCTCCCGCGCCGACGTCGGGCGGGCCCATCAGCGCGGTCTKGAAACTCACCAGTTCGTGGACCGGTGGCTACGTGGCCAACATTGAGGTCACCGGGCTCCGGGCGGCCGCCGGCTGGAGCGTGAGCTGGCCCGATGCGAATGTCACCCGGGTGGCCAACTCCTGGGGCATCACCTGTACGGTCATACCCAAGGTGTCGGTGACCTGCAGCGGATCGGACTGGGCCACCAAGATCGCCGCCGGCCAGAAACTGTCCGTGGGCCTGCAGGTGGACTCGCTGATGGCCCCCGTCAACCCGGTGCTGACCCTCAAGTAGCCGGACCAGCCCGGCTCGTCGCCGTCGGCGTTGTGATTGAGCCAGCCGCACTGGAAGGACCCCGGGGAAGACATTTCCCGGGGCTTCCTTGCATCGAAGGTCGGGACCATGCTGACCGCGGCGCCGGGCACATGGACTAAAGGCACGGTCTTCAAGTGCCGCTGGCTGCGCAACGGTGTCATTATCTCGAACGCCTGCACGGCCACCTACAAAGTCAGGACGGCCGACAGGAACGCGAAGATCACCGTCCGGGTCACCGGGCCGCTTCTTGGCTACACGACCGCGCCCCGGGACAGCGGCGCGTTCATCGCACGCTGAGCGCCGGCCTCCCCAGGTGGTTGGGCCGCCGGGCTTATCGACAGATGTTCCGAAACCGGCGCATGGTTAAGGCTTGGGGCGGGCCCGATCGCCCTCTTCTGCCAGCTTCCGTTGCCCGCACTTCTCTTGGGGGATAACTTGAAGAAACGCACCACGCGCCTGCTGGGCACCGCGACCCTGACGGGCATACTCCTCACGACCGCGGCCTGCGCCGACCCGCAGGCGAGCACGCAACCGATCTCCACAACCCCGGCCGCACCCGCTACAACGACCACGGCGGCTGCCTCTGCCCCGGCCGCAAGCGAGACCATGTCTGCGGCCCCCGCCCCGGCGACACCCCGGGCCGCAGCACTGCAATCGTTCACGTTCCCGGACGGCCACATTTCGTTCACTCACCCGGCCGGCTGGACGGTCAAGGTCAAGCCTGGTCCGGCCCTCAACGCGGAAGCCCAGAAGAACTCGTTCGAAGCGATCATCTCGGATGCGTCCGGCACAGAATTGGCCCGCATGTACAGCGGCATGTACGGCGACGGCGCCGCCGGGCCGGCAAGTCGGACCATCCTGGACCACACACCCGTGCCCGGCGTCACCAACATGGCGGGGGAAGCCACAGAGTTCGGCTTCGCCTATGACGAGTACCCGGGGACCACCGGAGGCCCTTACTACTTCATGGACGTCCGGAACGCCAGGGAATTCCTGGCAACCACCGACTCCTCCGGCTCCAACCAGATCCTGCTGCCCAACGGGGTCCTGAGCGCCCGGGTCGTCTTGTCCGATGCGCCGTCCACACCGGCTTTTGCTTCCCCGGCCGAAGCGAAAGCCTGGATGGGCACAGAGCGCTACGCGCAGCTGAAGGCGATGCTGTTGAGCCTGCGATACGCCTAGGCAAAGGGCACCGTCAGTCCATGAGAGATCATGTCCGCTGGGCCGACGGAGCATGGTCGTTGCTTGTCCTGTTCGCTGCTGCGGTGACGGCGTGCGGGCTGGCCGAGTCGTTCAGCCTCATCGTCAGGTCACCCACGGACGCGGAAGGGCACGGCCTGGTATTCCTCGGATCCACGGCGTTCGCGGCGTCTGCCGTGTGGGCGAGGCTGAGGCGAAGGCCGCTCTGGGTGTCGATTTTGACGGCGCTGCCCGCAGTGGTCGTCGGAGGGTTGTCCGCGGAAATGCCTGACGGGCTCTACGCCCATTTGGCGGGGCTCTTCCTGGTCCCCGCAGCGCTGAGCGCGATGCTGGCGGACCTGCTGTTCCCCGACCCTCAAATTTTGCCGGCCTGGGACGCCGAGGCCGATCCCGCCAACTGATTCCTGTGCCACCGCTGTCAGTGCGGCCAGCAACTCGCGCTTCTTCGCGACGGACGACGGGGACGCGTTGTGAACCTGGATGATTGGCATCCACCGGGACTCGCACGATCCGCCATAGTGTCCGAAGCGGTCATCCTTTAGGCTCAGTCTGTTCCGTCCGAGGCGAGATGGCCCGGACCGGCTCTATTGGGGGTTTGTGATGGCGGGATCTACGGGGTGTGCAGGCAACGCGAGACGGCTGTCGAAGCCTTTGAACGGCGCGGCCCTTGTCGTGCTGCTATCGGCAGGATTGGCGGCGTGCTCCTACGAGGCGCCGTCCCCGCAACCGGTCGGCTCAAAGGTCAGCACCCACACGGAAGCAGCGACAGCCCCGTCAGAGACGGGAAGAAGTTCGGCGCTGGGGCCAGTGGTGTCCGATTCGTTCGGCAACCCGGACTACTACACGACGATTCCCGGTGACACGGCCGCCGTTGTGGCCGGCTCCTTCAGGATGTCCGAGGCGAAACTCGCTGAGTTCAACGGCCTGAAGCCCGGGGCACCCCTGGCGCCGGGCACGAAGCTCCGCCTCATCCCCGCCCCGGGGCCGATCACTGGTGCGAAGGGAGCGGCCGTCGTCGATGCAAACGGCATCCCCACCAGCTACGTCGTAGAGCCCGATGACACCCTGGGCGGGATCACCTACCGGTTCGGACTCACCGAGGAACAATTGGCCGAAGCGAATAAAGTCCCGTACGCCTACGAGAAAGGCAATACGTACTTCATCCGCACCGGAAAGCACCTCCAGCTGCAGAAGAACCCGGTCGACAGCAGGTCCGGTACGGGAACTCGCGTCAACAATTCATTCGGCCAGACCATCATTTACACCACCGTCGACGGCGACTCCCTCGACAGCCTCGGCTACCAGTTCCGGTGCGCCACGGACCAGCTGCTGCAATACAACCCGTCCCTCACCACGGATCGGCCCATCCCTGCAGGGACCAAGGTGAGGCTGATGCCCGGCGAGCTCAAGATTGAYGGCGCCCAGGGCTCCTTCACCGCCGACGCGGACGGGATCCCCCTCACCTACACGACGGCCCCGGGGGACACCGACCGCCAGATCGAGTTCCGGTTCAAGGCCCCCGACCTGGAATGGGCGAACCGCCCGCTCACCGGCACCGACCGCGTCTGGTATGACTTCTCTGACCTGCCCTCCGGGGAGTTGGCCCCGGGCCAGACCATCAGCCTTGCCCTCAACAAACCCATCCACAAAGGGTCATCCTGACGTGGGCCGGGCTCCCGCGTAACCCTGAAAGTATGGATCGCGGCTGTATCCGACTCAGAAATTCCCAAAGGTCCGGTTGCGGAGGACGCCCGGCGCTGAGACGCTAGCCGGCTTCGCTCTGGATACGGTCCTTTACGCTTTGAGGCATGGTCGAGCACGCGTCGTCGTCGGCGCGCCGATCAGCGTGGTTGTCGGCGGTGTCAGTGATGCCGACCGTCGCGACGGCCGCCTGCCATCCGCCCAGGCCGGCGATCTGCCGCGGCACCCAGACGTTCGCGGCCCCGTTCACCAGGTTCCACACCGCGGGGTGGACGCCGTCGCCGAGGTAGATTCCACCGTTGGGGTCTCTCCTGACCAGATCCGGCAGGGGCAGGACGCCCATCAGTTGAGCAGACTGGTAATCGGCCATGTTCCACGGCGGTGTTCCGAAGTAGTACCAGCTGGCGGCGCAGACACCGTACAGGTGAGGGCCGAACTGGGCGTAGTTCAGGTATAGCTCCAAGGTCCGTTGGGGGCTCAGCGTGTAACTGAACTGGGTTGCCAGGACGGCCTCGATGCCTTTGCGGGCGGCGCTCTGGTCATCCCAGAGGAAGATGTTCTTGACCAGCTGCTGCGGGATTGTGGAACCGCTCGGGTCGGGCTTTCCCTGGAAATACGCCTGTGCCCTGGCCTGGAAGTMTCCGAGGTCGAAAGCGCCAGAGCGGGTGCCGAGTTGTTCGTCTTCATGGGCGATTGTCGCGGCGAGCAGGTGCCGGCTGATGTGGTCGATCGAGACGAACTGGTAGACGTTGGGCTCGCCGGCCTCCAGCATGTAAGCGGTGCGCGGCGGGGTMACGCCCATGCTGAACATAAACGCAATGATCTGGACCAGAACCAGCGGGGCGATCAGAGCCAGCAGGAGTTTGCGGCGCCACTTCCGCTTAGGACGTTTGCCTGGCTGATCGACCGGAGGGACAGGCTGCTTAGCTTGATCCGGCTCCACCGCAGGCGGGCCTACAGTCGGCGACGCAGGCTCCTGAGACTTCAGGGCCCCGGGGACCGGGTAGCTGACAACTTTCGCCGGCGCTTCCTCCGGTCCCTCCGTAGTCCACAGGCCAGGCTGACCGTCCTGCGAGATTGGGCCTGGCACCGGATAACTGACGACCTTCGCAGGTGCAGTGCCAGGACGGCCAGATCGTGGAGGGTGGTCCGGCGGTGGCCGCCGCGGCGGGGTCGGTGATGTCGGGTAGTCCATCAGTTTGCCTTCGCTGCTCGCTCCCGGATAAATCTCAAAGAGATGAAGGATGGGACGAAATTCTACCGGGCAGTCCTGGGAATCGCTCTCAGCCGGCTACGCGGTGGGCGGCCGCTGCACGCCTGGAGTTCTAAAATCAGTCCGTGACCGGGAGGAGCGCCGGCGGGGCTGGTGAGGGTCCGGCCGTTCTCGGCGCGCCCCGTGCGGTCGCAAGGGCATCCCATGGCCACCAGCAAAAAACCCCGTATCCCCGCTGAATCAGCGGAACTACGGGGTTCTTCCCGAGCTTCCTGCCAGAATCGAACTGGCGACCTTCTCATTACGAGTGAGACGCTCTACCAACTGAGCTAAGGAAGCAACCACATGAAAGCCCGGCGAACCGGGCGGATCATGCAAGAGATAACTGTAATAGAGTCCCGGCGTCCGGGTCAAAATGAGCATCCGCAGCCCCCGCCGGCCGAGCAAACCGTACCGAGCAGACGCTACCTAGCAGACGGTGTTGTCCGCCGGAGTCTTGCCGTCCACGAGGTAGTCATCGACGGCGTTGCCGATGCAGCTGTTGGAGCGGCCATAAGCCGTGTGGCCCTCGCCCTTCCACGTCAGCAGCGAGGCATTCCCGAGCTGCTTGCGCAGGGAGCTGGCCCATTCCACGGGGGTGGCCGGATCGCCAGTGGTTCCCACAACAACAATGGGGGCCGACCCCTTGTACTCCACCGGGGCCGGGGTCCGGACGTTCTTGTACGGCCAGTCCTTGCAGTTGGTTCCGCCGTAGGCGAAGTAGTAGCCCAGGGTGGGGGAGAGCTGGCGCAGCTTCTGGTCCTCGGCCCGCATGGAGGCGGTGTCGGTCACCATGGGGTAGTCCAGGCAGTTGATGGCGTTGAAGGCGAAGGAGCTGTTCGACGTGTAGGTGCCACTAGGGTCCCRGTCGGCGCCGAAGTCGGCCAGTTGCATCATGCCCGTGCCGTCGCCAGCCAGGGCCTGCCCGAGCGCCCGGGTGAGGATCGGCCAGTTGTCATTGTTGTAGAGCGGGATGATGAGGCCGCTGACGAACGTCGACCCCGAGACCTTCCGGCCGTCCTTCGACGGCAGCGGGTTGGCCTCCGCGGCGTTGATCGCGTTGCGGATCTGCTGGACGCCGTCCTCGGCGMTACCCGTCATCGGGCATCCGCTGGTCTGCTGGCAGTTGGCAACGTAGGTGTRCAGGGCCTTGTCGAAGGCCACGGTCTGGCCGGCGGTCAGTTCCTCGTAGCTCAGAGACGGATCCAAGGCGCCGTCGAGGACCAGCCGTCCGACGTTGTCCGGGAACAGCGACGCGTAGGTGGCGCCCAGGAGCGTCCCGTAGGAGTAGCCGAGGTAGTTCAGCTTGGCGTCGTTGACCACACCGCGGAGGATGTCGAGGTCCTTGGCCGCGCTGACGGTGTMGATCTGGCCCAGGACCGGCCCGGTGTTCTCTGCGCATTTGGCTGCGATGGCCTTGTTGTCGGCCAGGGCCGCTTGCAGCCCGGCATCGGTGTCCAGGGCATAGGTCTTGGCGCGGGACGCGTCACGTTCCGCGTCCGTGAGGCACGTGACCGGGGCGGAGCGCTTCACGCCGCGGGGGTCGAAGCCCACGATGTCATAGGCGGACCGGACCTTCTCCGAAATGTTGGTGTTGGCCGCGTCCCTGACGAAGTCATAGCCCGATCCGCCCGGGCCGCCCGGGTTGACCAGAAGGGTGCCCTTCTTGGTGCCCTTCGTGGGGAGCTTGATGGCGGCGAGTTCGATGTGKTCACCGTCAGGTTTGCTGTAGTCCAKCGGGACCTTGATTTTGGCGCACTGGAAGCTGCTCTCGCACGGCTTCCAGTCGATCCGCTGGKAGTAGAAGCTGCGCAGTTCCGCGGGCGCCGCCGCGGCGATCGAGGGGTCCGCCTGTCCCGATGCGGCCGCCGACGTTGCCGCACCAGAGCCGCCGCCGCTGCCACCACCGAAAAGGCTGCACGAGGCCAGTGTCAGGGCCAAGGCCACGGCGCCGACGGCCCGCATGCCGATCGCCAGGGATCGGGATCTTGCGGACTTGGGTCGAGCAGGCTTCATGCGGATCTCCTTGGASGATAGGAACGAAAGCGATGGTGTCGGTGGAGTGGCCGCGGCCATCAAATCAGGCTGGAGGCCATGGACTCAATCGCCAGCAGCGGAGCCACGTTAGTGGTGGTGATCCGTTTGCGGGCCTTGTTGATGGCGTCCATGCGGGCAAGGGTCACTTCGGCGGTGGAACGGGAAGCGAAGTCTTCGAGTTCACTCCGGAGTTCAAGGTTGACCAGTTCCACGGCGTTCCCCATCTGGATGATCAGGACATCCCGGTAAAAGGACAGCAGGTCCGTCAGCGTGCGGTCAAGGGAATCGGTGATCGAGCGCTTGGCCCGGCGTTTCTGGTCGTCCTCGAGCTGCTTGACCTGGCCCCGCATGGCMGGCGGCAGCGTACCGCTTTCGGGCGCCCCGAGGGTGGCCAGCAGCGCCGCTTTCTCGGCGGCGTCGCGCTCGTCATTGGAACTGGTGGCTTCCTCGGTGGCGATCTTGACCAGCTTCTCCGCCATCATGACCGCCGCCGTGACACCACGCAGGGACAGCGGAAACCGAACGGTCTCGAGGCGGCGCTCGCGGGCCTCCGGGTCCCGGGCCAAGCGGCGGGMAATCCCCACGTGGCTCTGCGCCGCGCGGGCAGCGCGCTCGGCAACCGCTGGATCCACGCCGTCGCGCTTGACCAGCAGGGCCGCGACGTCGGCGGCGGGCGGGAGCCGCAGCGCCACCGGACGGCAGCGGGAGCGGATGGTCACGAGGACATCGGCGGGGGAGGGGGCGCAGAGCATCCAGACGGTGCGGGGTGTGGGTTCCTCAATGGCCTTGAGCAGGACGTTGGTGGTGCGCTCGGCCATCCGGTCCGCGTCCTCCACCACAATGATCCGCCACCGGGCCGACGACGGCCGGTTCCCGGCGGTGGACACGAGCTCGCGCGCCTCATCAATGGTGATGGTGACCCTTTCGGTGCGCACGAACGCGACGTCGGAATGGGTTTCGCCGAGAATGGTCAGGCATGCCGGGCACTCGCCGCACCCGCGCTGGCTGACGTCCTCCTGGTCGCAGTTCAGGGCCGCGGCGAAGGCCTTGGCGGCGTTGGAGCGGCCGGAACCGGGCGGACCGGTGAATAGCCACGCATGCGTGAGGCCTTCGCCCTGGGCCGCCTGGCGTAGCTGGGCCACGACGGCGTCCTGGCCCTGGAGGTCGTCCCAGACGGTCATGCCGTGCTGCTTTGGGCGACGGCCAGCAGGGATTCGACGCGCTCAAAGATTCGTGCGGCGAGTTCGGTGACGGGCAGACGAGCCGGAAGCACCAGATAGGCCTCGGGCCGGGCGGCGGCCAGGTCCAGGAAAGCTGCCCGGATCTTGGCGTGGAATTCGTCGGCTTCGGACTCGAGGCGGTCTTCGGCTGCGTCGCCGGCGGTGCGCCGCTGCCGGCCGACGGCGGGGTCGACGTCGAGCAGTACCGTGAGGTCCGGCTGCAGGCCCGACGTCGCCCAAGCGTTGATGTCCCGYACCGCCTCCGTCCCGAGGCCGCGCCCGGCGCCCTGGTAGGCGACCGAGGAGTCAATGTACCGGTCCGTGAGGACGATCTCGCCGCGTTCCAGGGCCGGCCGGATAACCTGGCTCGCATGCGCCGCCCGTGACGCCGCGAAAATCAGGGCCTCGGTGTGGGCATCGATGTGGCCGTGCCCGTGATCCAGCACAAGGGAACGCAACTTCTCGCCGATCGGCGTGCCGCCCGGCTCCCGGGTCCGCAGCACCGTGAAGCCGCTCGATTCCAGGGCTTTGGCGAGTTCAGCCGCTTGGGTGGACTTGCCGGCGCCGTCTCCGCCCTCGAAGGCAATGAACAGTCCGGGCAACAGACCGGGCAACTGTCGAGGGGACGCTCCGGGGCTCTGGGTAGTCACGGTTCTAGACTACCGACAATCACCGACACCAGAGTCTGCGGCGTAACGGCTTGGGTGCCCTGAGGGGCCCACACGTACCCTGTCTCCATGAGTCTTTCTGAAGAACTGACCGCAACGCTTTCGCCGGAGTCCTTGGTCGTGGCAGCAGGGCGCCCGCCGCGCACCCGCGACGAACCGGTCAACCCGCCGCTGGTGCTGTCCTCCACATACTTCGGCACCGGACCGCTGGGCGACGGCGACCGCGGCTACGGCCGCTATTCCAACCCCACGTGGGATCCCTTCGAAGAGGCGCTGGGCCAGTTGGAAGGCGCGGACCTGCCGGGCCTGCTCTACGCCTCGGGACTCGCCGCCGTCAGCTCGGCCCTGTCTCTGGTGCCCGCCCAGGGCGTGCTCGTGATGCCGTCRCACAGCTATGCGGGCTCGGTCACCATGGCCACCGAACTGGCGGCCAAGGGCTTCCTCGAATTGAGGACGGTGGACATCGCCGACACCGACGCCGTCCTGGCCGCGCTCGCCCCGGCCGGCGGGCGTGCCGCCAGCATGCTGTGGCTGGAGAGCCCCACCAACCCCATGCTCGGCATCGCCGACATGCGGGCCCTGACCGCCGCGGCGCACGAGGCCGGCGCGATCGTCGTCACGGACAACAMCTTTTCCACGCCGCTCGTGCAGCAGCCCCTCAGCCTGGGCTCCGACGTCGTGCTGCATTCGGTGACAAAGTACCTCTCCGGGCACTCCGACGTCGTGCTCGGCGCCCTGGTGACCTCCGACGCCGGTCTCCGCGCCGCGCTGCTGCACCACCGCACCATCCACGGCGGGATCGCCGGACCGTTTGAGGCATGGCTGGCCCTGCGCGGGCTCCGGACCCTGGCACTGCGGATCGAGCGATCGCAGGCCTCCGCGCAGATCCTGGCCGAGCGGCTGGCCGTTCATCCGCGGGTTGCCGCCATCCGTTTCCCCGGCCTGACTTCGGACCCCGGCCACGAGCGTGCCAAGGCACAGATGAAGGGATTCGGTTCCATCCTGTGTATCGAGGTGGCGCCGGTACGTGGGCACGACGGTAGCCTCAGCGGCGCGGAGGCGGCGGACCGCATGATCCGTGCCCTCCACCTCTGGCTTCCGGCCACATCCCTKGGCGGAGTGGAGTCCCTGATCGAACGCCGGCGCCGGCACACGGMCGAGCCGGAGAGCGTGCCGGACAATCTAGTCCGGATGAGCGTGGGAATTGAAAACGTGGAAGACCTTTGGGCCGATTTGGAGCAGGCGTTGGGGACGCTGGACGGCTAGGCTGGGGGAGTGGACGGACGCTTACTCATTTTCTATGTCGAATCCGGGATCTACCTGGTCCTGGCGATCGTGGCCTTTGCCTTGGAGGCATGGGCATTTTTCGACTGCCTCCGGCACAAGGCCAACGCGTTCGAGGCCGTATCGAAACGGACCAAGACCTTCTGGCTTGCCTTGACCGGCGGCGCCTTCGCCGTGGGCCTCTTCTCCCTGCTCGCGCAGCTGGGAAGCGGCGGCGGAGCCAGCTCGCTCGGMATTTTCGGGCTTGCCGCCGTGACAGCAGCGTCTGTCTATCTCGCCGACGTTCGCCCCGCGGTCAAGGACGCCGGCCGAGGCCGCAATATGGGCCCCTACGGCCCCTGGTAGTCCCCGCCGGCCCCTAAGCTCGCAAGCTCGCTCAGGGAACCCTGCCGTCGTGGGCCCACCCGCCGGCCCCGGCTAATTCCCCGGGGCCACAGCGTCCCAGCTCACCGTGACTTCGCCCAGCCGCCACCGCGACGGGCCGTCTTGGACGGGCCAGCCGGCGTCGAGCAGCGCGCGGCACATCGCTGACCAGCGCTGGCGGTTGCCGAAGGACGCCAAGGGCGCCGCCTCCAGCCAGGCCTTGTCCATCGCCTGAAGGTAGGCGTGGATCTTTTCGCCGGGCACGTTGCGGTGGATCAGGGCCTTCGGCAGCCGTTCGGCAACGTCGGAGGGCAGCGCGAAGGCGCCAAACCGCATGGACACGCTCAGGCTCAGCGGCCGCTCGGCGTCGAGCGCCACCCAGGCGGCGCGGCGACCGATTTCATCACACGTGCCGTCGACGAACAGCCCGCCCGGGGCGAGGCGGTCCTGTACGAGCCGCCAGATGCCCGGCACGTCGGCTTCCTCGTACTGCCGGAGCACGTTGAAGGCCCTCACCAGCACAGGATCTCCGGCCACAGGCAGTTCAAAGCCGCCCAGTTGGAAACTCAGGCCGGGCCGTTCCAGTGCCTGGGCCTGCCGGACCCGTTCCGGTTCGATTTCGATCCCCACGACCMGCACGTCCGCGCGGACCGTGGAGAGTCGGTCAAAGAGTTCGACGGCGGTGGCCGGCGAGGCGCCGTAACCGAGGTCGACGGCGAGGGGATCGGCCGCGGCGCGCAGGCGCCAGGCTTGCGGGCCGGTCAGCCAGCGGTCCACGCGGCGCATCCGGTTGGGGTTCGTGGTTCCCCKGGTCACGTTGCCCACCGGCCTGCCGCCGCGGACACCGCTTTTCGCCCMGCCCTGGTTCCGGGGGGCCAGCACCCGTTCAGCCTTCTGCACCACAGCCCCAGCCTATCGTCCAGGCTTCCACCATCGCGGGGTCAGATCACGGGCGGCCCMAGGATGGGCCGCATCTGACCCCGCGTTGCTGTGAAACGCACGCGGTGTAACGCTCTGCGCCGCCCGCGGGGGCTCGGCTAGGATAAAAACCATGACCTACAAGCTGATTCTGCTGCGCCACGGCCACAGCGAATGGAACGCCAAGAACCTGTTCACCGGCTGGGTGGACGTTGACCTGAACGACCAGGGCCGCGCCGAGGCGGTGCGCGGCGGTGAGCTCCTCGTGGAGAACAACATCCTCCCCGACATCCTCTACACCTCAAGGCTGAAGCGGGCCATCAACACGGCGAACCTGGCCCTTGAGAAGGCCGACCGCGGCTGGATCGACGTCAAGCGTGACTGGCGCCTGAACGAGCGCCACTACGGCGCCCTGCAGGGCAAGGACAAGGCCCAGACCCTCGCCGAGTACGGCGAGKAGCAGTTCATGACCTGGCGCCGTTCCTACGACACCCCGCCGCCGCCCCTGGCCGACGACTCCGAGTTCTCCCAGGTCGGGGACCCTCGCTACAAGGACCTCGGCGACGCCGTCCCGCGCACCGAATGCCTMAAAGACGTCCTGATCCGGCTGCTGCCGTACTGGGAATCGGACATCAAGGCCGACCTCAAGGCCGGCAAGACCGTCCTGGTCACGGCCCACGGCAACTCGCTCCGGGCCCTGGTGAAGCACCTTGACGGCATCAGCGACGAAGACATCGCGGGCCTGAACATCCMCACCGGCATCCCGCTCGTCTACGAACTGGATGAGAACTTCAAGCCGCTGAACCCGGGAGGCACGTACCTTGACCCCGAGGCCGCCGCCGAGTCCATCAAAGCCGTCKCCAACCAGGGTAAGAAGTAAGTAGTTCCCGCCCTGCGCCAAGCGCAAACCCAAGGGCAAAGCGCAGCACGAAGCGACGCGCAAGAGCTTAGAGAACAAACGACGGCGTCCGGTCACCCCCAAKGTGACCGGACGCCGTCGTTGTATCTGCGTTGTGCCTGCGGGAAAGCCGCCGTCAGATGTGTTCGATAGTGTTCGGCTGCCACGCACCGGTGACCAGGTAGGTCACCTTCTGGGCTACGGAGACGCCGTGGTCGGCGAAGCGCTCAAAGTAGCGGCTGGCCAGGGCAACGTCTACCGTGGTGGCCGGGG
Organism: Arthrobacter sp. 10T413_2; assembly: GCF_056394205.1. Lineage (NCBI taxonomy): Bacteria > Bacillati > Actinomycetota > Actinomycetes > Micrococcales > Micrococcaceae > Arthrobacter > Arthrobacter sp. 10T413_2. Next base: position 19,621 of record NZ_JBFTHK010000036.1, read on the forward strand.
ACTCTTGCCAGTCGCTGCGCGCGATCGCCTTGAAAACGCTTAGGTGAAGGTCGTTGACAACACCGTTGGCCCTCATGATTTCCCGGGCAACGCCGAGGTCGCGGGTTGCCAGCAGTTCGGTGAGCTTCTGGGCGATCAGCAGATCCTGTTCGGCGAAGCTCTTGAAGGTCTCCCTCAACTGCTCCGGGACTACGGTTGCGGGGTAGCGCAGTCGTGCCAGCTGGGCCAGATGGCGGGCGAGATCGCCCATGCGTTCCAGCGAAGCGCTMATCCGGAGCGAACCCACGAGCATCCGTAGGTCGMTCGCCACCGGGCCCTGGAGGGCCAGGATGTCAATGGCGTGTTCGTCGAGACTGTTTTGCAGGAAGTCGATCCGGGCATCGGCGGCAATCACGTCCTCGGYGAGGTCGATGTCGGCGCCCTGGAAAGCCGTCGTGGCCTTGTCGATGGCCTCCGTGACCAGCGTTGAGATCTCGACGAGCTGCTCCCTTACCTGGGCGAGCTCCTCCTGAAAAACCTTACGCACGTGTGCGTCCTTTCCTCGGAAATATTGCCTGCAATTGAAGTGGCKGGCCTATTTCGGTTCGCCTGCCGGCGCTCCAACTGTCAACTCTCTCAGTGTCTGGTGAACTGTTACGCCCCAATAGGTGAACGTTAGCTGAACCGGCGCCGGAATCGCAGGAGATTTCGGTTTCGTCMGCTTGGCAGAGCATAAGCTGGAGCCGTGGATCCAATGCTCATCGGCGTGATCGCCGGCCTGATCGGCCTCTCGTTTGGCATGTTCGGCGTACTCGCATTCCGGGTCAGTGAGCAGCAGCGGCACATTGTCGACGTCGACGTCGAGGAACCCTCGCTGCCCGAGGGCGCCGCGGAGGTGCTCGCCGTCCTCGGCCGCGCGTTCGTGGTGGTCGATGCGATCGACGGCGTGGTCCGCGCCAGCCCCGCCGCCTACGCCTACGGCCTGGTCCGCGGGCACACCGTGGTGCACCAGCAGCTGCTGGAAATGACCGCCAAGGTKCGCCGTGACGGGGTCATCCTGGAAAGGCAGCTGGAGCTGCCGCGCGGCCCGCTCGGCMAGGGGACGATCGTTGTGCAGGTCCGGGCCGCCGTGATCGCCGAGGAATATATCCTCCTGCTCGCCGATGACCGCACGGAGTTCACCCGCACCGAGGAAGTCCGCAACGACTTTGTCGCCAACGTCTCCCATGAACTGAAGACACCGGTCGGGGCGATCTCGCTCCTGGCGGAGGCCCTCGAGTCATCCGCTGACGACCCCGAGGCCGTCAAACGCTTCGCCAAGCGCATGCACAAGGAATCGACACGGCTCGCCGCCCTGGTCCAGGACATTATTGAGCTTTCCCGGCTGCAGGGCGCCAACGTCGCGCAGCAGGGCCGCCCGGTGGACATCAACACGGTGGTCAGCGAGGCCGTGGACCGCTCGCAACTGCCCGCCGAGACCAAGAACATCCAACTGGTGGTCGGCGGCCACGCCGACGCCATGGTCTACGGGGACCAGGACCTCCTCGTCACCGCGTTGCGCAACCTGATCGACAACGCCATCCGTTACTCGCCGGAGAACACCAAGGTAGGCATCGGCGTCCGCTCCAAGGACGGCCTCGTGGCTGTCTCGGTGACGGACCAGGGTGAGGGGCTCAGCCCTGAGGACCAGGAGCGTGTCTTCGAACGCTTCTACCGGGTGGATGCCGCCCGCTCGCGGCAGACCGGAGGCACGGGGCTGGGCCTGAGCATCGTCAAGCACGTCATTTCCAACCACGGCGGTGAGGTAACCCTGTGGTCCCAGCTTGGCAAKGGTTCCACCTTCACCATTCGACTTCCCGAGATGGAGGGCCAGGACGACGCCGACGGCGCCGGGGCCGGCAAAGCCGCCGCCGCCCACCCTTCCAGCCAGGACCCCAGACCGCAACGACGTGACGCCGCCGGCGTCCATGAGCAAGGAGCTAGCGCTTGAGCAGGATTCTTATTGTTGAGGACGAGGAGTCCTTCAGCGACCCCCTGTCCTATCTGTTGGGCAAGGAAGGGTTCGAAGTGGASGTGGTGGACAACGGACTCGACGCCATCACGGAATTCGACCGCAACGGCGCCGACCTCGTCCTCCTGGACCTGCAGCTGCCTGGCCAGTCGGGCACCGAAGTCTGCCGCCAACTCCGGCAGCGCTCCAGCGTCCCGGTGATCATGCTGACTGCGAAGGACTCGGAAATCGACAAGGTGGTGKGCCTGGAGCTGGGCGCCGACGACTACGTCACCAAGCCCTACTCCTCGCGGGAGCTCGTGGCCCGCGTCCGCGCCGTCCTGCGGCGCCAGAGCGAGCCTGAGGAGCTCGTCTCCAGCACGGTGCAGGCCGGTCCCGTCCGGATGGACATCGAACGGCACGTCGTGAGCGTCGGTGGCGAGCAGATCGCACTGCCCCTCAAGGAATTCGAGCTGCTGGAAATGCTGCTGCGGAACTCCGGCCGGGTCCTGACCCGCGGCCAGCTGATCGACAGGGTCTGGGGCTCCGACTATGTGGGGGACACCAAAACCCTCGACGTCCACGTCAAACGGCTGCGCAGCAAGATTGAGCCGGATGCCTCGGCGCCGCGATACCTGATCACCGTCCGCGGGCTGGGTTACAAGTTCGAGCCGTAGGGATGGGAGACGCCGCCGTGGACTAGCTGCCGGGGTTATGCGCCGGAACTAGCCGCCGCCCTGGACGAGTGACCGGGGCGGCCCGGAGGCCAGGGAATGTAAAAGGTATGCAAAAGGAGTGGCACCCGCGGGTGCCCCTCCTTTTGCAATGCTTTGGCAGTCCGTCCAGCCGCGAAGGCTGCTGGGCGGGTTTAGTGGTCGGGGGCTAGTGGCCCGCGGTGCTGCTCGGCGTCGGCGTGGCCGTTTCGGTGGACGTTGCCGTGCTGCTGGAAGTCGCCGTGCTGCTGGGGGTCGCCTCCGGCGTCGGCAGGTACGTCTTGTAGTCCACGATCGTGCCGTCCAGAACCGGAACCTTGAACTTGGCGTCCATGTTGGTGCCGCTCTCGGAGATCGTGACCTCGGTCATTGCGCCGGGCTTGGCGCCGGCGGGGGTCAGGAGCACCGCGGCGGTGGAGTCGTTGAGCATGGTGTGGGAGTTCTGCTTCACCGGCACCTCGGCCTGTGACCCCTCCGCGCCCTTGATGGTCAGCACCACGTCCTTGGAGGAGGTGTTGTACACGGCGCCGATCACGCGGCCCGGCTTGTCCTGGCCGTCGGCAACGATGATGAAGTTGCGCAGCTGCAGCGGGCCGAGATCAGTGCGGGTTCCGTCCGACGCCGAGTACTGCTCCGAGGTCTGCTGGGGGTTGATGTAGCTGCAGCCAGTCAGGGACAGCAGCCCGATGCCAAGTGCAGCCGTTGCCATTGCCAGCTTGCCGCGCTGGCCCCGGTTCATCGCAGTGAAAMGCACGTCACGCACTCCTTGAGAGTCTTGAAACATTATTCAGCCATAGCCTAGCCGCAATCGGCCTCAAACAAGGATTCGGCGCCTACACATAACCGCGCGGATGGGTGTGTCYAGGCAGCCGCGGCCCGTTCCGCGGGAGCCCGAAACCTCTTGGCAGTTAGCGTCGAAGGCACTATTATCTGCATCCGTCAAGGGGTTTGAGGGGGTGGATTAAGGCCATTTTCCCCGGATTYATGCGGTTCCCGGCACCTTTGGATGCCAGTTGTATGCCTTAATCGTGATAAACTGGTCTGCGGGAAAGGGGAATGTCCACATGGTTTTTGAGGTCGGCGAGACAGTAGTTTACCCTCACCACGGTGCAGCCAAAATTGAAGAAATCAAGATGCGCACCGTCAAGGGCGAAGAGAAGATGTATCTCAAGCTCAAGGTGGCTCAGGGTGATCTGACCATTGAAGTTCCAGCAGAAAACGTTGACCTGGTTGGGGTTCGGGACGTAGTGGGCAAGGAAGGCTTGGAGCACGTATTTGACGTGCTGCGCGCCGAGTTCACTGAAGAGCCCACAAACTGGTCGCGTCGTTACAAGGCAAACCTGGAAAAGCTTGCTTCCGGTGACGTCATCAAGGTAGCAGAGGTCGTCCGTGACCTTTGGCGCCGTGATCACGACCGGGGACTCTCCGCGGGAGAGAAGCGCATKCTGGCCAAGGCCCGCCAGATCCTTATTTCGGAACTGGCACTGGCTGAAAAGACGGATGAAGAGAAGGCTGCAAGCGTTCTCGACGAGGTCTTGGCTTCCTAGCACAAGGCCGGCTCACCTAAGAGCCGGCGCAGATAAGAATCGAACCCCGGTGGCATCAGGCCGCCGGGGTTTCTTCTTGCCCGTTTTCGGCGGCCCCCTCGGTTGCTCTATCAGTTGTGGTCCCTCTCAGCGCTCAGAGGCGCCACAAGTGATAGCGCAACGGGGGGTGCTCGGGGGCGCGGGGACGTAGTCTTGTGCGCATGGATACTGCACCGACGAACACGTCACCGGCCGGTCCCGTCACCGMGGTCATTGTTGTGGCTGCCGGCTCGGGCCAGCGCCTGGGATACGGCATGCCCAAGGCCAAGGTGCCGTTGGGCGGGGATAGCATCCTCACCCACGCCCTGCGGGGCGTGGCKGCCGCCGGGATCGCGCAGCAAATCTGCGTTGCCATCCCCCCGGGAGATGCCKAACTGCGTGCGTTGTGCGAGGCCTTCGCGCAGGAGCTGGCGGTCGCACACCGCCGCAACGCGGCGACAGGTCACGCCCTCCAAGGTCCGGTCGTGACCGTCGTCGAGGGCGGTGCGAGCCGCGCCGAGTCAGTCCGCGCCGCGATGGCCGCGCTCCTGCCCGCTGTGGAATCCGTGCTGGTCCACGACGCCGCCCGGGCACTGACGCCGGAATCCGTCTTTCACCGGGTCGCCGCCGCGCTGGGCGCCGGTGCCGCAGCCGTCATTCCCGTGATGCCGGTGGTGGACACCGTCAAGACCGTCGAACCGACCACCGGCGCCGGCGCCGCGGTGGCCCCCGAGCTGGTCACCGGGACGGCGCCCCGGGAGTCGCTCCGGGCCGTCCAGACGCCGCAGGGATTCGCCCTCGACACCCTCAAACGCGCCCACGAGGCCGCCGCCGGGTTCGACGCCGGACAGGCCGCCCTCGTCACGGATGACGCAATGCTCGTGGAACTCCTCGGCGTGCCCGTCCACGCCGTGCGCGGTGCCAGCCAGTCCCTCAAGATCACCACGCCCCTGGACCTGGTCCTTGCCGAGGGGCTCCTCGAAGGACCCCTCGGCGCACGCTGGGTGGAGGGATGAGCATGTCCGCCAGCCMGCCCGTCATCCCCCGGACCGGAATCGGAATCGACGTCCACGCCTTCGCCGCCGAGGACCAGCCGCAACCGCTGTGGCTTGGCGGACTCTTCTGGGAAGGGGAGCGGGGGCTGTCCGGGCATTCCGACGGCGACCCCGTGGCACACGCTGCTGCCGACGCGCTCTTCTCCGCCTGCGGGGTGGGTGATCTCGGCACGCATTTCGGGACGGACCGGCCCGAGTATGCMGGCGCGTCCGGTGTGACCCTGCTGGCCGAGGCCGCCCGGATTGTCCGCGCCCACGGGTTCGAGATCGGCAATATCGCCGTGCAGTTTGTGGCCAACCGRCCGAAATTCGGCCCGCGGCGGGAGGAATCCCAGCGAGTCCTCAGCGACGCAGCCGGCGCGCCGGTCAGCGTCACGGCCACCACAAGCGACGGACTCGGGTTCACCGGCCGCGGCGAGGGGATCTCAGCCGTTGCAACGGCGCTCGTCTATCCGGCCGGCTGACCACCGGAGGTTGAACGCTGCAGGCCTCCGTCACCTACGCTTGAGGGGGAAGACCCCGCCGTGACATTCCGTCCCGAACTGCCAGGAGACCTGCCGTGAAGAAGCTGCTGACCGCCGTCGTACTTGTGGCCGGKACCATGCTGAGCGGCTGTGCCGTCTCGACGACGGCGCCCCAGACCCCCAGCGCCACGCCGAAGATGAGCGTCGAGGACAGCTGCAAGTTCCTCAACACTGATACCTTCGTGCCCTCCGGGACCGCCAAGGAGCAGGCCGCGCAGATCGGGCAACACTACCAGGAGGTCGCGGACAAGGTGGCGCCGGAGGTGGGCGCCCCCATCCAGCAGATGGCCGACATCATGAAACAGGTTGCCGCGAGCCCCACGGGGGCCAAGACGGACGAACAGACGGCCCAGCTCACCGAGCAGATCAACAAGATCGGGCAATACTGCAAGTAGGCTGCCGGACCGACGGTCCCGCACTGGCCGCAAGGCAGTAGGCGCGGCGGCAGACACGCCGGTGAGCCCGCTTAGCGCCATCGGCTAATCTGGAGCGGTGACCCTGCGCTTTTACGACACAGCATCCGCCGAAGTCCGCGACTTCGTCCCCTTGGTACCTGGCCAGGTGAGCCTGTACTACTGCGGAGCCACCGTGCAGGGCATGCCACATGTGGGCCACATCCGCTCCGCGATCGCATTCGACCAGCTGACCCGCTGGCTKCAGTACCGGGGTTTCCGCGTGACGGTGGTCCGCAACGTCACGGACATCGACGACAAGATCCTCGCCAAGTCCGCGGCCTCCTTCGGCCCCGACTTTGAGGACGAACCCGGAGCCGTCCGCAACGAGGAATGGTGGGCGCTGGCCTACCGMTACGAGCAGGAATTCCTCAAGGCCTACGACACCTTGGGCGTCTCCCGCCCCACCTATGAGCCCCGCGCCACCGGCCACATCCCGGAAATGCACGCCCTCATCCAGCAGCTGATCGATCGCGGCCACGCGTATCCGGCCCTGGACGACTCCGGCGACGTCTACTTCGACGTGCGCTCGTGGGACAAGTACGGCACGCTCACCCGCCAGAAAATCGACGATATGCAGGGTGCCCCGGACGCGGACCCGCGCGGCAAGAAGGACGCCCGCGACTTCGCGCTGTGGAAGGGCTACAAGGAAGGGGAGCCGACGACGGCGAGCTGGTCCTCCCCGTGGGGCGCCGGCCGCCCGGGCTGGCACCTCGAATGCTCGGCGATGGTCACCAAATACCTCGGCACCGAGTTCGACATCCACGGCGGCGGGCTGGACCTGCGCTTCCCGCACCACGAAAACGAGATGGCCCAGTCCCAGGCGGCAGGCCACGGCTTCGCCAACTTCTGGATGCACAACGGGATGGTCACCTACGCCGGCGAAAAAATGTCCAAGTCCATCGGAAACACCGTCAGCCCGGCGGAAATGCTCGAAGTCGCCCCGGCCCGCGTCGTCCGCTACTACCTGGGGCAGGCGCAGTACCGCTCGGTCCTGGACTACCAGCCGAYGTCCCTGCAGGAAGCGGCCGCCGCCGTCGAACGGATCGACGGTTTCCTCAACCGGGCCGGCCGGGTCCTTCCTGACGCCTCGGCCATGGTTTCGACCACGTCCGCCTCGCCTGAAGAATTGGCCGCCGCTTCCGTGCCGGAGGCGTTCGCGGCCGCTATGGATGATGACCTCAATGTCCCGCAGGCCCTGGCTGCGCTGCACGAAGCGGTCCGGTCCGGGAATRCGGCCCTCACAGCGGGCGACCTTGATGCCGCGGGGCAGGCGCTCAGCAGCGTCACCGCCATGCTGGATGTCCTKGGCCTGAATGCCACAGCAGGGCCCGCCGCGGACGAGCACGCCACCACTGCTCTTGGCGTCCTCGTCGAGGCACAGCTGGAAGCGCGGGCCAAGGCCCGGGCCTCTAAAGACTGGGCTGCTTCCGACGCCATCCGGGACACCCTCGCCGCCGCCGGCGTCGTCGTCGAGGACGGCCCGGACGGGGCCAGCTGGAACCTGAAGCGCGGCTGAGTAACTGCTGCTGCGCCGTCTGACATCCATGTCTGGCCTTGCCTCGGGCCATCGCGGATCGAGGATTTTACTCGGGTCAGTAGACTGGAGGTCAGACTTATCAACAAAGTACGTAACAAGCAGGGGTGGAACTCATGGCCAACAACGGTCGCCGGTCGGTCAAAATGAAGAAGGGCCCTACCGTCGGAACCGGCGGTCACGGGCGCAAGGCACTTGAGGGCAAGGGCCCCACGCCGAAGGCGGAGGACCGCCCCTACCACAAGGCGTTTAAGAACAAGCAGCTCGCGGAACGCTCCGAGGCCAAGCGTGCCAKCGGAAGCCGCACCACGAGCACCGCAGCCCGCGCCGGCCGCTCCGGTCCGAAGGGCCGCGCCACCGAAGAGGTCGTCACCGGCCGCAACTCGGTGGTCGAAGCGCTGCGCGCCGGCATCCCGGCCAAAGCACTGCATGTCGCCGTCCGCATCGAAATGGACGACCGCGTCAAGGAATCCTTGAAGCTCGCCGCCGAACGCGGCATCCCGCTGATGGAAACCGGCAAGCCCGAGCTCGACCGCATGACCGATGACGCCATCCACCAGGGCCTCGTGCTGCAGATTCCGCCGTACGAATACCAGGACGCCTACGAACTCGCGGAAGAGACCCTCGAGGCCTGGAAGAAGGGCCACGTGGCCAACGCCCCGCTCTTCGTCKCACTGGACGGCATCACCGACCCCCGCAACCTCGGCGCGATCATCCGCTCCGTCTCGGCTTTCAGCGGCCATGGCGTCATTGTCCCGGAGCGCCKCTCCGTGGGCGTCACCGCCTCGGCTTGGAAGACCAGCGCCGGCGCGGCTGTCCGTGTACCGGTCGCACGCGCTGCCAACCTGAACAACACGCTCAAGGCCTTCAAGAACATGGGCATCTACGTGCTGGGGCTCGACGGCGACGGCGACGTCTCGCTGCCCGATCTCGCCCTGGCCACAGAGCCGGTGTGCCTCGTCGTGGGTTCCGAGGGCAAGGGCCTCAGCCGCCTGGTCCGCGAAAACTGCGACCAGATCGTCTCCATCCCGATCGACTCCGCCATGGAATCCCTGAACGCCTCCATGGCAGTGGGCATCTCCCTCTACGAGATCTCCCGCCAGCGCGCCGCTAAGTAGTCCCAGCTTCTTTGGGGTTGGGTTCCGCCGGAACCGTAGTTTTGCCGTCGCTTAGACACCTCCCTGCACCTCGTGCGGCCGCTAGCGGCCTTGCTCGGTTCCGGTCGGCGATGCGCTCCGTAGCAAAACCCCGGTCCCGGCGATGAGCCTCGCTCGCTTTTCGCGGTAAACGGCAAAACGCTCTCTCACACCTTGAACTGGTCACCTTGTGGGGGAGCGTTTCCGTTTAAACCGAGAACGGCCACAGGCAACGCGAGGTCATATCGCGTCCATCCGAGGCCCCAAAATGGGCGCGATATGACCCCGCGTTGTTGTTGGCAGCGCACGCCTGTTGTCTTTTGTAGCAGCCGAGCGGGCGGTTCCCCAATGTCGACCGGGCGCCGGGGGCCTGCAAAGGAGCGCATCGCCGACCAAAGCCGGAAGAGGCCGCTCAGCGGCCGAAKTCGGCGACGGGAGGTGTCTAAGCGACGGCAGGGCACCGGTGTCCGCGGGTGGCGACCACAAATGGAAGCAACCGTGCCGTCTAGAACTTGTGGCGGTTGGCTAGGACCGGGAGGTTGGTTCGGGCTTCCTTGACTGTGGCGGTGTCCAGATCGGCGAATAGCAGGCCGGGGGCGCCGTCGAGCTCTGCCAGGAGGTCGCCCATGGGGGAGACCACCACGGAGTGCCCGACGCCGGTGGGGGCGGAGCCTTTGACCGGGTGGCCCACGCTGGCGGGGTCGCCTTGACCGCAGGCGAGGACCAGGGTGGTGGAGTCCAAGGCGCGGGCGCGGGCCAGGAGCTTCCACTGCTCGGCCTTGCCGGGGCCCGAACCCCAGGAGGCGCACACAATGTTCACGTCAGCGCCGCGGTCCGCGTTTTCCGTGAAAAGGTCCGGGAAGCGGATGTCGTAGCACGTGGCGAGGCCGAACGTCACGCCGTCGAGCTCAAAGGTGACGAGGTCGGCGCCGGCGTCGACCGTGTCCGACTCCGCGAAGCCGAAGGCGTCGAAGAGGTGGATCTTGTCGTAGCTGGTCTCGAGGCCGCGGCCGGTGACGAGCAGGGTGTTGCGCACCTTCGCGCCGTTGCCGGCGGTGCCGGGGGTGAACATCCCCGCGACGATGACGATGTCGAGTTCCGCGGCGAGGGCGCGCACGTGTGAGGCCCACGGACCGTCCAGCGGCTCGGCAATATCCAGAAGGGAATTTCCGAAAGCCCGCATGGCGGCTTCCGGGAACACCACCAGGTCCGCGCCACCGGCTTTTGCCTGACGCGCATAGTCCTCCAGAAGGGCCAGATTCCCGTCCAGATCGCGTCCGGTGATGATTTGGGCTAATGCTGCGCGCACAATTACCTCCAACTCGGCGCTTCATTCCAGTATGCAGTGCGGCGCTTCCGTACACTGCAAAACGTCATGAAAACGAAAATGAGGGCCATTTGTTCGGCCCGGCTAAGCTTTAAGCAATGGTTATGCCCTTTATAGAMACAGCTTCCACCGTAGACGCTTCGCGAGCGTTTCCGCTGGGAATCAGCGTTCCCCACACCGGGTCGCCGGCAGTGGACGATCCCCGCGGCGCGTTCGCCAACGTGGCTGTCTACGCGCCCGGCGTGACCACCCTTGAGATMGCGTATCAGCMGCCCGGGGGAACCTGGCAGGTCAAGACCCTGCCCAACATCACCGACGGCGTCCACCACGGCATTGTGGAGGGCATCCCCGCAGGGTCGCGCTACGGCTTCCGGGCCTCTCCGGAACACGAGGCCCTCCCACTGTCGATGCCGGCCACGGATTTTGACGCCGTCGGCGAGCAGCCGCTGCTGATGGACCCGTACGGCCGGGCCGTCGACGAACGCGAAGGGCTGATCACCAGCGTCCGGGTCGGCAACGACTTTGACTGGGGGGTGGACCGCAGCCCGCGCGTGCCGTGGCGCAACACGATCGTCTACGAGGCCCACGTCAGGGGCCAAACCAAGCTGCACCCGGATATTCCCGAGGAACTGCAGKGGACCTACGCCGGCATGGCCCACCCGGCCATGATCGAGCATCTGATCTCACTGGGCGTCACGGCGATCCAGCTCCTGCCCGTCCACTTCCACGTCGACGAGCCGCACCTGCAGCAGCTCGGGCTGACCAATTACTGGGGCTACAACACGGCCGCCTTCTTCGCCCCGCACCCCGGCTACGCCACCGCGGCGGCCCAGGCCGCCGGCGCGCACGCGGTCCAGGACGAGTTCAAGGGCATGGTCAAGCTGCTGCACGCCGCMGGGCTGGAGGTCATCCTCGACGTCGTCTACAACCACACCGCCGAGGGCGGCACGGACGGTCCCACCCTGGCCTTCCGCGGCCTGGGCGAGATGCAGTACTACCGCAACGACGGCCACGGCAGGTATGTGGACACCACGGGCTGCGGCAACAGCCTGAACTTCGGCGAGCCCCGCGTGGTGCAGCTGGTACTGGATTCCCTGCGCTACTGGGTGAACGAATTCCACATCGATGGCTTCCGCTTCGACCTCGCCGTCACGCTGTGCCGGAACAGTGCCAACGAATTCGATCCCCGGCACCCGTTCCTTGTCGCGGTGGGCGCCGATCCCGTGCTGTCCGGCATCAAGTTGATTTCCGAGCCCTGGGACGTGGGTTACGGCGGCTGGCAGACGGGCCGGTTTCCGGCCGGCTGGGTGGACTGGAACGATCACTTCCGCGACGCCGTCCGCAGCTTCTGGCTCGCCGACCGCGCTGCGATCGACRCCGGCGGTAACGGCGGGCCGGTGGCCCGCCTCGCGGACGCCCTCTCCGGTTCCGCCGGGCTGTTCGAGTCCTCGGGCCGGTCCCGGCTCGCCTMGCTGAACTTCATCACCGCCCACGACGGCTTCACCCTGGCCGATCTGACCGCCTACGACCGCAAGCACAACGAGGCCAACGGGGAGCAGAACCGCGACGGCCACGGGGACAACCGCAGCTACAACCACGGCTTCGAAGGCCCCACCGAAGACCTCGACATTCTCGCCCGCCGGGCCCAAAGCAGGCGGAACCTCATGGCCTGCCTCATGATTTCCCAAGGCGTACCCATGATTACCGCCGGCGACGAGATCTGCCGGACCCAGCAGGGCAACAACAACGCCTACTGCCAGGACAACGCGCTCACCTGGATTGACTGGACCAACACCGCGGAATCCMATGCGATGCTGCGCACCACCAAGCGCGTCATCAGGCTGCGCAAGGAGTTCCTGGCCAGTCAGCCGCATGACTACCCCGCGCGCGACACCCAGTCCTACTTCCACTGGTTCGATGTGGACGGCAACCCGATGTCGGCCGACACGTGGAATGACCCCGCCCACCGMGTGATCCAGCTCCTGCTCGGTTCCGACGACGGGMACGTGGACGGCCTGGTGGTGGTCAACGGCGGTGCCGACGACGTCAAGGTCACCCTGCCGCGGCTCAGCAACGAGGACGGTACCGGGCACCGGCGCTTCGAGCTTCGCGTGACCACCTCCGAGCTCCATGACCGGCGTCAGGGCGCTCGTGTTGCCTCCGGTGAACGGGATGTCGTCCAGGCCAACTCGATTAATATTTACCGCACCTGATCATCCGCAAGCCAAGGACCCCATGAAGATTTACTCGGCAGACACCTGGACCATTGAAGAACTCACAGAGCAAATCGACGACGCCGGCCGCCGCACCCTCGTGATCCCCGCCGCCGACACCAGGCAGGCGGTCCTGGAGACCTTCAGTGAAGTCCTGGACTTCCCCGAGGATTACGGCGTGGACCTGGACGCCCTGCATGATTCGCTGCACGACGTCGCCGATGCCGTAACGGACGCCGGCGAGGCCCCCGTCACCGTCATCTGGCAGGTCCCGGCCGCGCTCCGCGCGGACCGCTCTTTCGGTGTCATCTGCGAAACGCTGCAGGACGCCGAGAGCTACGCCGGCACGAGCCTGGACGTCATCGCCGTCTGCCTCTAGGTGTACTCAGCCAAGAGGTTAGTTACATCTGCTGATGGGTGGTCGTCCTCCGAGGGCGCTGTGGTTGCGGCGGTGGTTGTAGAAGTCTAGCCAGCCGGTCAAGGCGTGTGTGCGGTGGTCGCTGGAGTTGTAGGCGTTCTTGTAGGCCCAATGACCTTGGCGAAGTCCGCGGACCGGATGTAGGCCAGGGCGTTATCGGTCATGACTTCGCGCACGGGTGCCCCGTTCGCGGCCATGAACGCCGCGGCGTTGGCCAGGAACCGGGCGCAGGTCGGGCCCTTCTCGTCCGGGAGGACCTCGACGTAGGCCAGACGGGAATGGTCGTCGACGGCAACGTGGACGTAGTCGTAGCCCAGTCCGCGGCCTTTCACGGCCTCGCTGCGGCCGTGGACCCGCCACCCGCCTCCCTTCGGGACTTTCCCGAGTTTCTTCACATCGATGTGCAGCAGCTCCCCGGCGGTGTCACGTTCGTAGCGGTGGTCGGTGGCCCGGCCGGCGCGGATGCGTTCGCCGCTGATCGGGTCCAGTTCCCACAATCGGGGCAGGCCGGCCCGGGCGATGATCCGGGAGACCGTGCGGGCCGGGACCTTGCAGCGTTCGGCCAGCTCGATCGGGCCTTCACGGTGCTTCTCGCGCGCCGCGAGGACCTCGTCAACCTTCACCTCCGGGGTCGCGTGCGGGCACGAGCGCGGCCGGGAGGAACGATCCTCCATCCCGTCCCGGCCGTGCTCCAGATAGCGACGGAGCCACCGGTGTGCGCAGGCACGCGAAACACCCATTTCCTTCGCCACATGGGCCACGGGACGACCCTGAAGGACGCGCTGGACAAGGATGCCTCTACCGGCAGGAGTCAGACGGGCATTACGGTGGACCATGAAGACCTCTTAGTCGCTAGGTGTGTGTGGTAACCACCAACCTAAGAGGTCTTCACCCTTTCACCGTGTAACCAACGTC
>NZ_JBFTHK010000037.1:0-32522 GCF_056394205.1 Arthrobacter sp. 10T413_2
ACCTGGTGCTGGCCAACCAACCTGGTGCTGGCCAACCAGTCCACCATCGTGTTCGCGAACTCCCGCCGCCTCGCCGAACGGCTCACCGCCCGGCTCAACGAGATCTACGCCGAACGCCAGCTCATGGCAGCCGGCGGCGGCTGGACCGAGTTTGGCGCAGGCGCGCCGGACTTCGAGGCCGGACCGAATGCCGTGCCGGCCTCCGTGCCGTCCGGCGGCGCCTCGGCGCTGCCCACCTCCACCGCCACGCCGGMGCACATGATGGCCCAGGCCKGCAGCACCGCGGGCGCCGATCCCGTGCTGGCCCGCGCACACCACGGCTCCGTGTCCAAGGATCAGCGAGCCCTGATCGAGGACGATCTCAAATCCGGGCGGCTGCGCTGCGTCGTGGCCACGTCCTCCCTGGAACTGGGCATCGACATGGGTGCTGTGGACCTCGTGGTGCAGGTCGAGTCGCCGCCCTCGGTGGCCAGCGGCCTGCAGCGGGTKGGCCGCGCCGGCCACCAGGTGGGCGAAATCTCCCAAGGCGTCCTGTTCCCCAAGCACCGGGCCGACCTCGTCCACACGGCCATCACCGTGGAACGGATGCTCGACGGCAAGATCGAGCGGCTCAGCGTGCCGGCCAATCCGCTGGACATCCTTGCGCAGCAGACGGTCGCCGCCGCCGCGCTCGGCGCCATCGACGTCGAGGAATGGTTCGCGACGGTCCGGCGGTCCGCGCCCTTCGCCTCGCTCCCCCGGTCCGCATTTGAGGCCACCTTGGACCTGCTCGCCGGACGCTACCCCTCGGACGAATTCGCCGAGCTGCGGCCGCGGGTCATCTGGGACCGGAACGCCGGGAYCATCGAGGGCCGTCCCGGGGCGCAGCGGCTCGCCGTCACCTCCGGCGGAACCATCCCGGACCGCGGGCTGTTCGGCGTCTACATCATCGGCACCGAGGTCGAGGGCACCGGCGGTTCCGCCGGTGCCAGTGCGGACGGCAGGGCAGCCAGCCCGGCCACGGCGGCGGCCAAGGGCGGGCGCCGGGTGGGCGAACTCGACGAAGAAATGGTCTATGAATCGCGGGTGGGCGATATCTTCGCCCTCGGCGCCACCAGCTGGAAGATCGAGGACATCAMGCACGACCGCGTCCTGGTCTCGCCGGCGTTCGGCCAGCCCGGCAAGCTGCCGTTMTGGAAGGGCGATTCGCTGGGCCGGCCCGTGGACCTGGGCCGTGCCCTGGGCGCGTTCATGCGCGAACTCGCAGCGTCCGACGTCGGACCGGCCACCGAGCGGTGCAAGGCCAGCGGGTTGGACGACTACGCGGCGAACAACCTGATCCAGTACCTCGCCGAACAACGGCTCGCCACCGAGGTGGTCCCCAGTGATACCACCCTTGTGGTGGAACGCTTCCACGACGAGCTCGGGGACTGGCGCGTGGTGCTGCACAGCCCCTTCGGCCTGCCGGTGCATGCGCCGTGGGCTCTGGCAGTGGGCCAGCGCCTGCACCAGCGCTACGKGATGGACGGCTCGGCGATGGCCGCCGACGACGGCATCGTGCTGCGGGTGCCCATGATGGAAGACGAGCCGCCGGGTGCGGAGCTGTTCCTCTTCGATCCCGAGGAGCTGGAACAGATCGTGACGGCGGAGGTCGGCGGCAGTGCCCTCTTCGCCTCCCGCTTCCGCGAGTGCGCCGCCCGAGCCCTGCTCCTGCCGCGGCAGAACCCCGGCAAACGGCAGCCGCTGTGGCAGCAGCGGCAGCGCTCCGCGCAGTTGCTCGATGTGGCCCGGAAGTACCCGACGTTCCCGATTGTCCTGGAGACGGTGCGCGAGTGCCTGCAGGATGTCTACGACCTTCCGGCGCTCAAGGACATCGCCGCCTCGGTGGAACGCCGCGAACTCAGGATCGTGCAGACCACCACCCAGCWGCCATCGCCATTCGCGAAGTCCTTGCTCTTCGGCTACGTGGCCCAATTCCTCTACGAAGGGGATTCCCCGCTGGCGGAGCGCCGCGCCGCGGCCCTGGCGCTCGATTCCACCCTGCTCAATGAGCTTCTGGGCCGGGTGGAGCTGCGAGAACTGCTCGATGCGAAGGTCATCGACGCCACGGAACGTGAGCTGCAGCGGCTCGCTCCGGACCGGCGGGCGCGCGGGCTGGAGGGCGTCGCGGACCTCCTGCGCCTCCTGGGCCCGCTCACTCCGGACGAGGTTGCCGCCCGCCTGGAATCGGTCGCGGCACCTGCCGCGGGCATTGAACCCGCCGGAACCCTGGCGGTGGAGAGCGCCGAGGCTGCCCCGGCGCGGGAGCCTGCTCCGGCGTCTGCCGAGACTCCTGTGGCGGGCGACGCCGTCACCGCCGGCGCCGCGGCCCACGTCGCCGCCACTGCACACGCCGCCACTGCCCACCTGACCGCGCTGCAGCGGGCCAACCGGGCGATCAAGGTCAACATCGCCGGCGTCGAACGCTTTGCGGCGGTCGAAGACGCCGCCCGGCTCCGCGATGCCCTCGGCGTGCCGCTGCCCATGGGCGTGCCGCTGGCGTTCATCGAACCAGTCGCGGACCCGCTCGGCGACCTCGTCTCGCGCTACGCCCGCACGCACGGGCCCTTCACCGCTGCCGAGGCCGCGGCGCGGCTGGGACTCGGCGTCGCCGTCGTCGGCACCGCGCTGAAGCGGCTCGCCGCGGACGGCCGCGTGGTGGAAGGCGAGTTCCGCCCGCACGCACCGGCACCGGCAGTCACGCCGGACACTACGGCCGCCAGCACGGCACCCGGCACCGCGGAATCCGAGGACGCGGCGGCCGCTGCCCCACCCCCGGCCACTGCCCCGTCTGCCGATCTGCCCGCTGTTCTGCCCGCTGTTCTGCCCCTGGCAGGTATCAGCGAATGGTGCGACGCGGAGGTCCTCCGCAAGCTGCGCCGCCGTTCGCTTGCAGCACTCCGGGCCGAAGTGGAGCCCGTGGACGCCACGGCGTACGGCCGGTTCCTTCCCGCCTGGCAAAACGTGCGAACACCCGGCGGCCGCGGGCAGTCCGCGCTGCGCGGCCTGGACGGCATCATCACGGCCGTCGACCAGCTCTCCGGCGTGCCCATTCCGGCTTCCGCCTGGGAGCCGCTGGTGCTGGCCAGCCGCGTCTMCAATTACCAGCCGGCCATGCTGGACGAGCTCATGGCCGCCGGCGAAGTCCTCTGGTCCGGGGCCGGCTCGCTGCCCGGCAACGACGGCTGGATCAGCCTCCACCTCGCCGATTCGGCCGAACTGACACTGAATCCCGCCGTCGATTTCGAACCCGGCGACGCGCAGCGGCGGCTCCTGGAACACCTGCAGACCAACGGCGGCGGCTATTTCTTCCGGCAGCTGACCGACGTTGCCGGCGGCATGGACACCGTCMTGAGCGACCAGGACGTGGTGGCCGCGCTGTGGGATCTCGCCTGGGCGGGCCGGATCACGGGCGACACCTTTGCCCCCGTCCGGGCCCTCATCGCCGGCGGGCACACCGCGCATCGGCAGGTGGGGCGCGCCCCGCGGGCCCGCGCGCCGCGGCTCAGCCGGCTCGGACGTGCGCACGGCACCGGCCTGCTCGGATCGCCCGGACTCACCGGCGGCAGGTACGGCTCAGTGACCGGCACCGCGCCCGCTCCCCCGCTCGCCGCCGGACGCTGGTCCGCCCTGCCGTCCCCGGAACTCGATGCCACCATCCACGCCCGGGCYACCGCGGAACTCCTTCTGGACCGCTACGGMGTGGTCACCCGCGGCTCCGTCATGGCAGAAAACATCCTCGGCGGCTTTGGCCTCATGTACAAGGTGCTGGCACGGCTCGAGGAGGCCGGCCGGTGCCGCCGCGGCTACTTCATCGAGCACCTCGGCGCCGCGCAGTTCGCCGTACCGGCCACCGTGGACCGGCTGCGGTCCTACGTCGAGGACGCCCAGCTGCACAAGGCCGAACCGGTAGCGCTCGCCCTCGCCGCCACCGACCCCGCCAACCCGTACGGCGCCGCGCTGCCGTGGCCTGCGCTTAACGTCGACGCCGGCACGGGTCACCGCCCCGGCCGGAAAGCCGGCGCCCTTGTGGTTCTGGTCGACGGCGCCCTGGCCCTTTACGTCGAACGCGGCGGCAAGACCCTGCTCGCCTTCAGCGACGACGCCGAGGTCCTGGCCGCGGCGGGCACGGCCCTGGTGGGGGTGGTGACCCGCGGGGCGGTGGACAAGCTGATCATGGAGAAGGTCAACGGCCACGGCATCCTGGACACCCCGGTGGCCGCCGCCCTCGCCCAGGCCGGGGCCTACTCCACCCCGAAGGGACTGAGGATCCGTGCCTGAGGGCGATTCCGTCTTTCGCGCCGCGGCGCAGCTGCATGCCGCTCTGGCCGGGAAGGAACTGGTTTCGTCCGACTTCCGCGTCCCCCGGTTCGCCACCCTGAAGCTCGGCGGCTGGACCGTGGACGAGGTGGTGCCCCGCGGCAAGCACCTGCTGATGCGGGTGCAGGGGCCGACGCCGAAGGACCGGCTCACCATCCACTCGCACCTGAAGATGGAGGGCAGCTGGCAGGTCTACCCGTCCGGAGGGCGCTGGCGGAAGCCCGGCTTCACGGCACGGTGCGTGCTGCGCACCGCCACGGCAGATGCCGTCGGGTTCTCCCTCGGCATTCTTGAGGTGGTCCGGACCGACCAGGAGGACTCGATCGTGGGGCACCTGGGCCCGGATCTGCTGGGCCCGGACTGGGACGCGGCCGAGGCCGCACGCCGGCTACTGGCGGCCCCGGACGTTCCGATCGGCGTCGCCGTGCTGGACCAGAGCAAGCTGGCAGGGATCGGGAACATCTACCGGTGCGAGGCCTGCTTCCTCTCGGGCGTCCACCCGGCGGTGCCCGTGTCCGCGGTGCCGGATCTCGCCGCCATGATCACGGAGGCCCAGGTACTGCTGTCGGCCAATCTCGGCCCGGGCCGCCGGATCACCGTGCTGAATGCGCGGGGTGTCCCGGTGGGCCGCACGGCCGGGCGCCCCGGCTACTGGGTCTACCGGCGCGAGCACCAGCCGTGCCTCAAATGCGGTACCCCCATCCGCCGCGGAGTCCTCGGCAAGGAGACCGTCACCGGCACCATCACTGAGGAACGGGACATCTACTATTGCCCCACGTGCCAGCCGCTGCCCGGCCCGCTCCCGCACAAGTCAGATCCTTGACGCGGCACGGAGCCCTCGACGCGCGAATTACCTGACGACACCGGAATTCCCGTGTCTAGCGGAAATCTGCGCGTCGCCAGCGAATTCACGCGTCGTCGGCATCGGTCAGCCGTCTAGGGTGCCGCGACGGACGGATCGTCCGCGGCCACCGGGAGCTCGGCCCGCTTCACTGGCGGCACGGTGAACCGCGGCAGGAGCAACTGCACCAGCGGGCCGATCGCAAGGGCGTACAGCACGGTGCCGACCCCCACCGACCCGCCCAGCACCCAGCCGGCGCCGAGAACCGCCACTTCGATGCCGGTCCGGGACGTCCGCACGGACCAGCCCGTGCGCCGGGCGAGCCCGGTCATGAGGCCGTCGCGGGCGCCGGGGCCCAGGCGGGCGCCGATGTAACAGGCCGAGGCGATGCCGTTAAGCAGGACGGCTCCGACGAGCAGGGCGATCTGACCGCCCAGGTGTGAGAACTGAGGGATCAGGGCCAGACCGACGTCGGCGAAGACGCCCACCAGCACAGCGTTGGCCAGCGTGCCGACGCCGGGCCACTGGCGCAGCGGAATCCAGAGGAGCAGCACCAGGAAGCTGACAATCACCACGACCGTGCCGATGCTCAGACCGGTCTTGGTGGCGAGCCCCTGGTGGAAAACGTCCCAGGGGTCCAGCCCGAGCCCCGCCCGGATGAACATGGCGAGGGAAACGCCGTACATGGCGAGGCCGATCAGGAGCTGGAGGAGTCTGCGGGTCAACATGGAATCCATCCTCCAAGAGAACTGGCCTTGTAATCCATAGCCAGTTTGAAATACTGGCTATATGTCCGTCTCTTTGACTCCGGGGTCCCTGGCCCGMCTGCTGGGTGAGTGGAACGTTGGCGCCGCCCCCGCCTACCGCGAACTGGCCGACGTCGTCCGCTTGCTMATCCTCGACGGCCGCGTCGCCCYGGATGTCGCCCTGCCCAGCGAGCGCTCGCTGGCCGCGACCCTTGGCGTCAGCCGCACCACGGTGACCGCGGCGTACGCCCTGCTGCGAGACCAAGGCTTCCTCAGCAGCGGCCAGGGCAGTCGAAGCCGGAGCTGCATCCCGAGCCAGGGGCCCGCGCATGCCGCCCCCGACGGCGCCTTGCGGCTCAGCGGCGCTCCCGGTCTGGCGGTGCCGGACGGAATCCTGGACCTGGCCTACGCGTCCCTGCCCGCCAGCGGCGAAGTGGTGCACCGGGCCTTTGCCGCGGCACTGACGGAACTCCCGGCACTGCTGCCGGGCTTCGGCTACGACGCCCTGGGCGTGGGACCGCTCCGCGAAGCTATCGCAACGCGGTACACCGCCGCGGGTGTTCCCACCACGGCCGGGCAGATCCTGGTCACCTCGGKCGCACAGCATGCCCTGAACATTGTGCTCCGCACCCTGTCCGGCCGCTCGGGCACCAAGGTGCTCGTGGAACACCCGAGCTACCCCAATGCCCTCGACGCCATCCGGGCCGCAGGCTGCCGCCCGGTTCCGGTGGCCATGCCCGTCGCATCCCCCAACGGCACAGCGCACCGCGGCACAGCCCGAAACGCCGGCGGCCACCGCGGCACGCTACACACCGGCGCAGGCGGCTGGGACCTGGAGGCCATGGAATCAGCGCTCCTGCAGCAGCGGCCCGCGATGGCCTACGTGGTGCCGGATTTTCACAACCCCACGGGCCGGCTGATGCCCGATTCCCAGCGGCGCCGCCTCGTGAAGGCCGCCGCGGCATCGGGCACCGTCCTGGTGGCCGATGAGACGTTGCGGGAGCTGAACCTCGATGGCGCMGACTCCGCTCCCATGGCCGCGTTCAGCCCGGCGGTGGTCTCCCTCGKCTCCCTCAGCAAGTCGCACTGGGCGGGGCTGCGCACCGGCTGGATCCGGACCAGCGAACCCCTCATCCAGCGCTTCGCCGCCGCCCGCACCACCCTGGACCTCGGCGGCCCCGTGGTGGAACAGCTTGCCGCGGCGCATCTGGTCAACGCCATCGCCGAGCCGCTCCCGGCCCGGCTCGCCGCGCTGCGCGAGAACCGCGACACCCTGCTGGACCTGGTGCGCGAGCACCTGCCGGGCTGGGAGCCGGAACGGCCCGACGGCGGACTGTCCCTCTGGTGCCGGCTCCCGGCGCCGATCAGCACCGCCCTCGCGGTGGTGGCTCCCGACGTCGGAATCCGGCTCGCCGCCGGACCCCGTTTCGGCGTCGGCGGCGCATTCGAGCAATACCTGCGGCTGCCGTTCACCCTGCCCCCGGAGCAACTGGAAACGGCGGTCCTGGCTCTGCGGGCCGCGCAGGACCGGCTTGAGGCATCCCCGCAACTGCGAAGGGAACTCGCTGGCCGCCGGGACCTGACGGGACCGCCAGCCGTCGCCATCGCCTGAGCGCAGCCGTGGCGGGGAACGATGCCCCGCGACGCCCCCACTTTCCTGCGCCCCGCAACGACCCGGCGCTGCCCACCGTTTCCTACGCTGCGCAAATGACTCGGCGCGGCCCACCGTTTCCTACGCTACGCAAATGCCCTGTCGCGGCCCACCGTTTCCTACGCTGCGCAAATGCCCTGTCGACGCCCGAATCCGGGTGTCGACAGGGCATTTGCGCGTCGCCGGCCGGGATGCGCGTCGCGGTCCTACGCGTACACCTTCGCCAGGAACCCGGCCCAGGCCTTCTCCGTCGCCCCGGAATCCCCGGCGCCGCTGAAATCGTGCACGGTCATGCCCACCGGCGCCCCGAAGGCGTTGCGCCCGAAGAAGCGGTACATCGTATCCGCGGTCCGCAGCCCGAGGAAGTTCTCGTCGGCGAAGTCCACTTCGCCGGTGAGCGGGCCGACGCCGTCGAGCTCCAGCCGGACCGTCTCCCCTTGGGCCGCCCCGCCAACGCCAAGGGCCTTCTTGAGCCGGTCGAAGCCGTCCGGGGTCTGCGATGCGGCCGGCGCCTGGATGTCCGTGAAGACCACGGGCTTGCCGTCGAAGTACTTCAGGTACTGACCCAGAGTGTGCAGATAGAACGCGGTGTGCTTGCTGGCGCCGTCGTACTGCTCATCCCAGTTGTCCGCGAAAATGCCACTGTGCACGTAGTGCAGCCGGGCGCGGCCGCCGTCGAGCGGCGCCAGGACGTGCTCGAGCTGGTTGAACCAGCCATCCGGACCGTCCATCCGGGACACGAGGTGTTCCGGGTACTCATCCACGGTCCGGACCGCCGGCCACTGGTCCGTGGGGAACATCCAGGCCGGGGTGTCCTTGGTGACGGCCTCCCACACCCGCTCCGGGGTGCCGGGGAGTTCGGTGTCGTAGACGATCTCAAATTCACGCTTGTCAGTCATTGTCCTGCTCCTTAGCTTGCGGGTCTGTAGTTTGTCGGTCTGTGGCGTGTAAATCGGCGGGCGCCGGTTTGGCTGCCGGCGCTTTCAGGGCCGGGTGGAGCGCGACGACGAGCCGATGCTTGCGTCCCGCTGCCGGGGAACCCGCTGCGGGTCCCGGTCCGGCGTCGTGGTACTTGTCCACGAGTCGGGTCACAGCGACGCCGAGCTCCTCGGCGAAGGCCGCCCGGTCCGCCGCCGAGCGGAACGTGATCTCGCCGTCGATCGCGAAGGTGGCGAGTTTCTGCCTGGCCGCGGCCGCACCGGCGATCAGCTGGCCCATTTCCTGGACCATGCGGGCGGCAAGCGCCAGCAGCCAGAAGGCGGAGAAGCGGTCCGAGAACCGGTGTGGGTCCGGCGCCACCGAGGCCAGCGCCGCCGGCGAAATCAGGTACGACGCCGCCGTCGCCTGCAGGATGCGTTCGGTGACGTTGCCGCGCCGCCGMTCCTCGACGAGCTCGACGAGCCCGTGCCGTTCGAGGGCCTTGAGGTGGTAGTTCACCTTCTGCCGCGGCAGGCMCACCTTCGCGGCGAGCTGCGTTGCCGATCCGGGCTCAGCCAGCTCGCGCAGGATCCGGGTCCGGATCGGGTCCAGGGAGGCCTCCGCAGCGGCCGGGTCCTCGATCACTTCGATGTCCAACATGCTTCAAGTCTCCTCGCCGACAATTTTATTTGTCAAGAACTTATTTCTGGTCGGCGGTCGGGCGGCGAGGCCCTTCGAGTTCGCCGGAACCGTGCCAGTTCGCCGTAAGCCTCCGGCGAATCCGCACGCGTCCGGCGAACTGGGCGCAGGGGCGGGCGGGCAGTGCGGGGCGGGGGCGAACTGGGGCGCAGGGGCGGGCGGCACGCGGGATGGTGGGCAAGAGGCGCACACGTAGAATAGACCCGTGATGCAATCCCCCCTCCCCGTGCGCGACGGCGTCAATGCAACGCGCCTGCGCCTGCCGGACGAGGGGCCCTGGGAGACGGCGTTGGATTACATGATGCACCGCTGGGGGCACATTGATCCGCAGGGTATCGAGGACCGGTTCGACGCCGGCGAGATCGTCGGCGCGGCCGGGGTGGCCCTGGACCGCGCCACGCCGCTGCAGGACCACACCTTCATCTGGTACTATCGCACCCTGCCACCGGAGACGCGGATCCCCGTGGAGCTGACCATCCTGCACCAGGACGATCACCTGCTGGTCGTGGACAAGCCGCATTTCCTGCCCACCACCCCCGGCGGGACGTACATCCAGGAGTCAGCCCTGGTGCGGCTTCGGAACCAGCTCGGCCTGCCGGACCTCATCCCGATKCACCGCCTGGACCGCATGACGGCAGGCATCCTGCTGCTCTCCACGAACCCCGAGACCCGGGGCAAGTACCAAGTGCTGTTCGAAAAGCGCCAGGTCCAGAAGGAATACGAGTGCGTGTCCGCCGCCGAACCGGCCCCGGGCCATCCCGTCGTCGACTTCCCCGTCGTGGTGCGCAACCGGATGACCAAGTCCCGCAGCTACCTGCTCGCCGAGGTCATTGACGGCGAGCCCAACGCGGAAACCCGGATCGAGCGGCTGCGGACATTTGACGCCACCGTCGCAACGGACGCCAACGCGCATGTTTCAGGCAAGACAGACGGCGGCCCACTCGGCAGTAACAACGGCAGCCCCGGACGCCGGGCGCTGTACCGGCTGGAGCCGCACTCGGGTAAAACCCATCAGCTCCGCGTGCACATGGCCTCCCTCGGACTGGGGATCGTCAACGATGCGTTCTACCCGGAACTGCTGGACAAAGCCCCGGACGATTACACCAAGCCGCTGCAGCTCCTGGCCCGCGGAATCCGTTTCATCGACCCCATCTCGGGGACCCCGGTGGAATACCGCAGCGGCCTGAACCTGAGCGAAGCCCGATAGCAGGCTGGAAGTGCGGTACCTTGTGCCCATGGACTTCGGAAATGCGGACAGCTGGGGCGCCGCGATCTATTTCTGGATMTTCCCCTTCGTGATCGGCGATGCMATCTTTCCGCCCATCCCCTCAGAAATGCTCGTCATCACCGGCGGCGCGCTCTCCGCGGAGGGCCACGTCAACGGCTTCCTCGTAGTGCTCCTCGCCGCCGTGTCCTCCTGGCTGGGGGATCTGCTGGTGTTCCAACTGTTCAAGCGGCGGCTCAGCCACGTGCTTGACCGCTGGAAGTGGGGCCTGCAGTTCCACGCGGCTGTGCACTCGGCGATTGCGAAGGCAGGCCGATCCTCCACCTATGGCGCGATCATCGGCCTCCGTTTCATCCCCGGCGGGCGGCTCGCCACGACGGCCGCGGCCGGCATCGCGAACGTTTCGACGCGCGGGTTCAGCCTCTGCGCGGCCCTCGGCGGCCTGCTCTGGGCCAGCTGGTCCGTGGCGCTGGGCTATTTCACAGGTTCGGCCACCCGACTCCCCTTCTGGGCGAGCTCCCTGATCGGTGTGGGCGTCGGGCTGCTGATCGGCGCGATCGTGGGCGTGATCGTGACGCGGCGGCGGGGCAGCCGGTCCCCCGTCGCGCCCGTCCCCGGCGACCCGGATGAGGAACTCGACTTCTAGACGCCCGAACTTTCTAGACCGGCGCCCAGCGGCCTCGGCTGCGCCGCAGCACCGTCAGCGCACCGGTKAGCGCAACGCGTTCGACGGCGTCGCGCATCATGGCGGCCGATTCGAGCGCCTGGCTGTTCTCGGTGCTGTATGCGGTGGCGTCGACCAGGAAGCGCAGATTCAGCTGCGGCACACCGCCGGCAAGGTCAAGCTGGTGGGATTCGACGTGGTGCCGCGTCCCGAGCGCCTCGACGGCCGCGGCCATGACCGCTTCCGGGTGGTTGCCCGGCTTGAGTCCGGTGATCTTCAGTTTGGTCTGGAACGACGGCATGAAACAACCCTATCCTCGCMACAGCACACCCCCGTTGCGCTATCATTTTTGGCTGCMAAAAAGTCGAAATGGCCGCCTTAGGTGATAGGGCAACAGAGGGGTGGGCAGAGGCAGGACGTGAGGGAGGATCGAAACGGGGGCCGGTTACCCCGTGTTGCGTAGGCCGGCGGCGACGCCGTTKACGGTGATCAGCATGGCACGCTGGAGTCGCTCGTCGATCTCGGCGCCGGAGATGCTCGCCCCGGCCTCGGCCCTGACGCGGCGCAGGAGTTCCACCTGCAGGTAGCTGATCKGATCGAGGTACTGGTCCCGGATCTCCAGTGAGCGCTTGAGGGTGGGCTGGGCGTCKAGGATCACGTGCTCGCCGGTGAGGTTCTGAATTTCCGCCACGGTCAGCTCATACTCTGCCCGGATGGTGTGGAACAGGTGGTGCAGTTCCTCCGGCACCAGGGTGGAGACGTAGTAGCCGGCAATGTCCATGTCCGTCTTGGCCAGGGTCATCTCAACATTGGAAAGCACGGAGCGGAAGAAGTGCCAGCCCTCGATCATCTCCTTGAGCTGGGCTGAGTTTCCGGCCTCGCGCGCGGCTTTGAGGCCGGAGCCGACGCCGAACCAGCCCGGGACGATCTGCCGTGACTGCGTCCAGCCGAAGACCCACGGAATGGCCCGCAGGCCCTCAAGGCCGGCGCCGGAATCGGGCCGCTTGGACGGGCGGGATCCGRTGTTCAGCGACCCCAACTGCTCCACCGGGGTGGAGGCCATGAAGTACGCGGGCAGGTCGGGATCGTCAATGAGCATGCGGTAACGGGCAAACGCGGCGTCGGAGACGGTTTCCATGACGTGGCCGTAGCGCACGCGCTGGTCCTCGGAGGTCCGCGGCGCACGGTGCAGCGCCGAGCCCTGCATCACCGCGGCGAGGGAGAGTTCCAGGTTTTCACGGGCCAGTTCCGGGAGGGAGTACTTGTCCGAGATGACCTCGCCCTGCTCGGTGAACTTGATCTCCCCTTCGAGCACGCCGTTGGGCTGGGCCATGATGGCGTCGTAGGTCGGTCCGCCGCCRCGGCCCACGGAGCCGCCGCGGCCATGGAAGAGGMGCACCCGGACGCCGTGCTTCGCCGCCACGTCCCGGAGCTTACGCTGGGTCTTGTAGATTTCCCACTGGCTCGTCATGACGCCGGATTCCTTGTTGGAGTCCGAATAGCCGAGCATGATTTCCTGCACATCGCCGCGCAGCCGGACCAGCTCGCGGTAGGACGAATCCGAGAGCAGCCGGTCCACAATCTCGGCCGAGGCACGCAGCTCCTCCACGGTCTCCAGCAGCGGGGCGAAGCCGATCTTGGCGTACGGCGCCTCGCCGAAGAGGCTGACCAAGCCGGCCTCGCGGGCCAGCACGGCAGCGGCCAKKACGTCGTCCGCGCCGCGGGTCATGGAGATGATGTAGGTCTCGATCACGTCGGGGCCATAGGTGCGCAGGGCACGCCGGATCTCCCGGAAGACGTCGTACGTGCCGTCGGCGACGCCGTCGAGCTTGATCGGGTGGCCCGAGAGCGGGCGCCGGGACGCGAGTTCGGAGCCCAGGACCTCAAGCMGCTCGGCGCGGCTGAGCTCCGCGTACCGGACACCCGGGCCGCCGAGGCGGTCCATGAGCTGCCCGACGGCGTCATGGTGGTGGTGGGCGTGCTCGCGGATGTCGAGGGTGGCCAGATGCAGGCCGAAGGAGGCGATGGCGCGGCGGACCCGGGACAGGGCGCCGTCGGCGGCAAGCGCGGCGTGGTGGTTCCGCAGCGAGCGTTCCAGCAGGCCGAGTTCGGCGAGGAGCTCCGCGGTGGCGACATAGTCGCGGCCGGGCTCGTGAGCGGATCCGGCGGCGACCCGACGGCCGGTGTTGATGAGCTTGGCTTTGATGCAGGTCAGCTTCAGCCGGTACGGCTCCTGCGCGTTGAGCTCAAGGACACGGCGGTCCAGGCCGGGCAGGTTCTTGAGGTCGACGTCGATCGAGTCCAGGAGTTCCTGGTCCGCCCCGGCCAGAGCGGTCGAGTTGGACAGGATGGAGATCAGCCCGTCGATCAGGCCGATGCTGATCCGCACGGCGTGCTGGTTCTGGATCTGGAGGATCTCGCGRGTGACGGCCGCGGTGACGTTGGGGTTGCCGTCGCGGTCGCCGCCGATCCAGGAGCCGAAGCGGATCGGCGCCTTCTGCGTCGGCAGCGTGACGCCGTGCTCGGCGAGCAATTCGGACAGGTCCGAGAGCATTTCCGGCATGGCATCGGTGAGGATGCCGGTGAGGTAGTAGATGGCGTTCCGGGCCTCATCGACGGGTGTGGGCCGGACCTGGCGGAGCTCGTCGGTATGCCACATCTGGTCGATCACTTCGGACAGGTGACGGTCCTGGCGGCGGCGCGCGGACGTGCCCTCCGCCGTCGATTCGGCAAGGATGTCCGAGAGCCGGCGGATCTTGTCCAGCACCGAGCGGCGGGAGGCTTC
Source organism: Arthrobacter sp. 10T413_2 (assembly GCF_056394205.1). NCBI lineage: Bacteria > Bacillati > Actinomycetota > Actinomycetes > Micrococcales > Micrococcaceae > Arthrobacter > Arthrobacter sp. 10T413_2. The sequence continues at coordinate 13,868 of NZ_JBFTHK010000037.1, forward strand.
GGTGGGGTGCGCGGTGAAGATGGGGCGGACGTCGAGTTCGTTGACGACCTCCTGCAGCACGGAACTGCCGGCCTGGTCCGCGATCTCGACGACTGCTTTGGCGAGCCAGCCGTMCTTTTMCTGCCGGCTGCGCAGCCMGCGGACMCGGTGGAMCTGCTCGGCGGCGTTCGCCAGGTGGAAGTAGAACGCGAAGGCGCGGACCAGGTCGGTGGCCTGCTCGAGCGGCAGGGAGCCGAGCAGTTCGCGGACCTGGGCGACGACGTCGTATGAGCTCCACGGCCCGGTGGCGTCCGCTCCGCCCCGCGCCGCTTCCTTCGATTCCTTGGTCAGCAGGCGCACCTGCTCCACGAGGTCCAGGAGTTCCGGCCCGTGCTGGCGGACCAGGGATTCGCCGAGAAGGGTGGAAACGCGGCGGACGTCGGCCCGGAGTTMGGCCGCAAGATCGGTGTCGGAATGCATTGCAGTGTCAGCCATGGAAACTATCTTTCGAGGGTTCGACGTGGCTCGTACACTGCGCTGGATACTGTGAGCCGGATTACTTCTTCCCATGGGATGTTACCCGCAGGCGCTCCCGGCCGGAATTCCGTCTCAGATAGTGTCAGGCCCCTCCGGGACCTACCGCGCGATCTTGAAGTTGAACTCGCCCGTGCCCAGCGCGCCCCAGAGCCGCAGCCAGATCGGCAGGATCATTTCCGCCCCGCGGGCACTGGTGATGTCGCCGAGGTCGATCACGTCGCGGTGGCCGAAAGTCTTGAGGATCTCGGTCACTGCGGCTTTGGCGTCGGCGTCGTTGCCGGAGACGAACACGGAGTGCTCGCCGCCGGMCACCCRCGCCGGATCCACCATCACCGAGGCCGTCATGGTGTTGAGGGTTTTCACCACGTGCGCCTCAGGAAAGGACCGCTGAATCTGCTCGCCCAGGCTGTCCGTGTTGACCGGGTTCAACGACGGCGGCATGCCCTGCGAGAAGTCCAGCGGGTTGGCGATGTCCATGATGACCTTGCCGGCGAGGTTCCCCGAGCCCGCAGCGGCCAGGGCCGCCAAGGAGCCGCTGCCGTTCGTGGCGTTGACGAGCATCTCCGCCCCGGCCGCGGCATCGGCAAACGGGACGACGTCGACTCCGGAGTTCGCCGCGTGCCACTGGGCGAACGGGGGCGTGCCCATCATGTCCGGCTCGGTCCGGGCAAGTGTCGCCTGCGGGTCGCGGGTGCCGATCACGACGTCGTGCCCCAGGCCTGCGAGTGCGCCGGCAATCGTGCGCCCCACCATGCCGGTTCCCAGTACTGCAATCTTCATGGCGTCCTCATTCTGAATCAGTGGAGTAGACAGGTTCGTCTATGTGTGGGCAAGACGTTATCAGACAGACCTGTCTACGGCAATAAGAACCGGCACCCTGGATGCTGGGAGCCGGACAACTGACAGATGTTGAAATCTGTCAGTTGTCCGCGGTAGTCTCGCTCCATGACAACTTCCCGTCTCGGCCCCACCCGCACCCTGGGCTCCACGGGCCCTGCCACCGCTCCCATCGGCCTCGGACTGATGGGCATGTCCGATCTTTACGGACCGGCCGACGACGCCGAGAGCGTCGCCACGATCCATGCCGCCCTCGACGCCGGCGTGACGCTGCTGGACACCGGGGACTTCTACGGCATGGGACACAACGAAATGCTGCTGCGAGATGCGCTCCGCGGCCGCCGGCGCGAGGACGYCCTGATTAGCGTGAAATTCGGCGCACTGCGAGACGCCCGGGGCGGATGGAACGGCGTGGACACCCGCCCCGCCGCGATCAAGAACTTCCTGGCCTACAGCCTGCGGCGATTGGGTACCGACTACGTTGACATTTACCGGCCCACCCGCCTCGATCCGACCGTCCCGGTGGAAGAGACCATGGGGGCCCTGGCCGGACTCGTGAAGCAGGGCCTCATCCGCCATATCGGCCTGTCCGAAGTGGGCGCCGAAACCCTGCGCCGCGCCAACGCCGTCCACCCGGTCTCCGATCTCCAGATCGAATACTCCCTGATTTCCCGCGGCATCGAGCAGGACATCCTGCCGACGGCCCGCGAACTCGGCATCGGCATCACCGCCTACGGCGTACTGTCCCGCGGCTTGGTATCGGGTCACTGGCCCGCGGCCGGCACCGGGAACCGGCGCGATTTCCGGGCCCACCTCCCCCGATTCTCCGGCGAGAACCTGCAGCGAAATCTCGAACTCGTCGAACGGCTGCGCGGCATCGCGGACCGCAAGGGCGCGACCGTCGCCCAGCTCGCCATCGCTTGGGTCCTGTCCCGCGGCGATGACATCGTCCCCCTCGTCGGCGCCCGCCGCCGCGAGCGGCTCACTGAATCGCTGGGAGCGGCCGACCTGGTCCTCTCCGGCGAAGACCTGGCGGCGATCGAGGCCGCCGTCCCGGCGGGTGCCGCCGCGGGCACCCGCTACGACGCCGGCCAGATGGCCTGGCTCGACAGCGAACGCCGGTGACGCCTGCCGCCGTCGTCCTGACGGAGCAGCGCATCCTCGACGCCGCCGAAGATGTACTGCGGCGCTTCGGGCCGGCCAAGGCCACAGTGGTGGACGTTGCGAAGGCCCTCGGTGTCAGCCACGGCAGCGTGTACCGGCACTTCCCCACGAAGGTGGCGCTGCGGGACGCGGTGGCCCGACGCTGGCTGGACCGTCTCGTGGAGCCGCTGGATCCTGCCAGGGATGCGGACGGCCCGGCCGCGGACCGGCTGCTCCGCTGGCTGGAACGCCTCGCGGCCATCAAACAGGGCTTGGCACTGAATGATCCCGAGCTGTTTGCCACCTTCAGCCAACTGACTACCGAGGCGCGGGAAGTCGTGGCTGCCCACGTTGACCATCTGGCCGCGATGATCACCGCGATCATTGCCGACGGCGTCAGCAGCGGCGAGTTTGTGGTGACGGATCCGGTGACGGCCGGCCATGCCGTCCTGCACGCGACCGCACGGTTTCACCACCCGCTGCACGCGGGGGAATGGGCGGACCCGGCCACCGGCTCCGAGCTGCAGGAGGTCTGGCGGCTGCTCGTGCAGGGCCTGGCCGCACGCCCGCAGGACTCACACCCGCAGCCCCGTGCCGTTGACGGACATGGTAGAGGCCCGGCGTAGACAGACTTGTCTGTGTACGATTGTGACATGACGTCGCCAGCAGCCACCACCCCGCCGGCTGCCCGGACCCCCGCCGGGCAGGCCCGGGAGAAGATCCTGGCCACGGCCTTCCGCCTGTTTTACGCGCAGGGACTCCGGGCCGCCGGCATCGATACGATCATCGCCGAGTCCGGCGTCGCGAAAGCGACGTTCTACAAGTACTTTCCGGCCAAGGACGACCTCATCCTGGCGTATCTGGAGAGGGTCGACGGCGTCTGGACCGGGCAGCTTCACGCCGCAGCCGAAGCCGCCGGCGAAGACCCCGCCGCGCAGCTCGTGGGTCTGTTCGATGCCCTGACCACCGCCTGCCGGCGCGACGGCTACCGAGGCTGCGCCTTCATCAACGCGGCCGCCGAGTCGGCCTCCGGCACCAGGGTCCACGACCGGACCGTGGCCCACAAACAGCAGATCCGCGCCTGGATCAGGGATCTGGCCGTGSGCGCCGGCGCGCAGGACCCGGACCAGCTGGCCCGCGGCCTGACTTTGCTGCTCGACGGCGGGCTGGCCAGCGGGGTGCTCGACGGCGGCCCGGACGCGGCCGCCGCAGCCGGCGCCGCCGCGGCCCAGCTCGTGGCAGCCAGCCTGGCGCGTTCCCCGGGCCCCGAAACCAATCCCGGAGACAGCTCCGGAGGAAACCCTGAAGGAACCCATGAACACCGTTGAGCCCGCAACTGATTCAGCGAAGGATCCCMAGCTCGCTCGCTGGCAGCGCTTCCGGAACAACCGCAACGCGGCCCTTGCGAGTAAGCACGGCTGGCTGACGCTGACGTCCTTTCAGTGGCTGGAGGACCGTCCGTCCGCCGTCGAGCTCGCCCCAGGGCTCTGGTCCACGGACGGCACGGCGGCCCGCCTCACCGCCGCCGCGACCGAGGGCCTGACCCTCGTGGAGACCGACGAACCCGTGGACGGGAGCGTCAGTGCCGAACTCGCCGACGAGGAATCGTTGATGTGGGTGCAGTACGGCGGTGACGACGGCCGCCAGGTGGTGGTGGAACTCGCCATGCGGGCCGGCAAGTACGCCATCCGCACGAGAGACTCCCAGTCACCGGCGTTCACGGGGTTCGACGGCGTGCCCACCTTCGACTTCCGTCCGGACCTGGTGATCGAGGCCCGGTTCGTGCCTTATCCGGCGCCCGTGGACGTGCCGATCGGCACCGCCAACCCGCTTGTGGACGGGATCCACCGCTCGGTCGGCGAGCTCGTCTTCCGTCTTCCGGGCTCGGAGCACGAGTTCCGTCTGCAGGCGGAGGAGGAGAAGCTCGGCGCCCTGACCGTCACCTTCCACGATGAGACGAATGGGGAAAGCACGGATGAGTGGCGGAAGGTGTCCACCGCCCGGCCCCGCGTCGATGCTGCGGGAAACCGAACGGTGATCCTGGATTTCAACCGGGCCATCAACTACCCCAGCGCCTTCACCCCMTACGGCACKTGCCCCATGCCGGTGAAGAACAACAGCCTGGACTACCGCATCACGGCCGGYGAGAAGGAGCCCGGGCTCTTTTAGACGATCGCGGACACCYCGGTGACGGCCTGCCCCGTGATCAGTGTGTTGATCTCGAACGAGCCTTCGTAGGTGTAGATCGCCTCGGCGTCGGAGAAGATCTTGGCCATCCGGTAGTCGGTGACGATCCCGTTGCCGCCCAGCAGGGATCGGCCMATCGCCACGGTCTCGCGCATCCGGGCGCTGACGTAGGACTTCGCGAGCGCMACCTGCGGCATGTCCGCGGCACCCTGGTCCTGCAGCTGCGCGATCCGGACCATCATGCCCATGCTGGCCACGGCATTGCCGAGCATGGTCACCAGCTGCTGCTGGACCAGCTGGAACTTCGCAAGCGGCCGGCCGAACTGCTGGCGTTCGACGGCGTACTGCCGCGCGACGTCGAACGCCGCAAGCTGCTGCCCCACCGCCTGCCAGGCCACCATGATCCGGGAACCGCGCAGGAGCTCGTTGGTGTCTTCGAAGCTGCTGATGCCGGCGAAGCGGTCCGCCTCGGCAACGCGGACGTCGGTGAACACGATGTCCGCGTTCTGCACGGTGCGCAGGGCGATCTTGTTCTCGATCCGGCTCCGGCTCACGCCGGGCAAGGTGGCGTCGACGATGAAGCCGCGAATACCGCCGTGGGCCTCGTCCCGGGCCCAGACCAGCATGTAGTCGCAAAACGTCCCGTTGCCGATCCAGCGCTTGGCGCCGTTGAGCACCCAGGCGTCGCCGCCGTCGGCCGCGCCGTCGGGAATCCGCCGGGCCCTGGTCTCCATGCCGCCGGCGACGTCCGAACCGTGGTCCGGTTCGGTGAGCGCAAAGGCACCCGTCGTGCGCAGGTTTGCCGCGTCGTCGAGCAGGCGCGCCTTCTGTTCGTCCGAGCCGAAGCCGTAGAGCGACTCCACGAAGAGGTCATGGTGGACCAGGAAGAAGGTCGCKAGCGAGGTGTCCACCCGCGTCATCTCGGCGATGACGATCCCGGCGAACAGGTTGCTGTAGCCGCGCTGGGCGGGGGCGCTGAGCTCGAGGGCCGCCAGCTTGGGCAGGATGTGGGCCGGGAACTCGGCCTTGTTCCACCAGTCCGTTGCGAACGGGGCGACCTCGGCCGCCAGGAACTCCCGCAGCTGCGCCAGTTTGGCCTGTTCCGCGGCGCTGAGCAGGGATTCGTAGTCGAAGAAGTCCGCCGCAGGCAGCTCCGCCACAGGCGGTTGGGGCACAGATGGTGCGGCCACTGCCGCAGCCGGTGCTGCCGCGGCGGCCGGCCCAGTCCGGGTCATTTCGGACCCATCCGGATGGCGCCGTCGAGGCGGATGGTCTCGCCGTTGAGCATGGCGTTGTCCACGATGTGCGCTGCGAGGTTGGCGTATTCGGCAGGACGGCCCAGCCGCGAGGGGTGCGGCACCTGCTGGCCCAGGGAGTCCTGCGCCTCCTGCGGCAGTCCGGCCATCATGGGGGTCTCGAAGATCCCCGGCGCGATGGTGACCACCCGGATGAGGGAGCGCGCGAGTTCGCGGGCGATCGGCAGCGTCATGGCGGCCACGGCGCCCTTGGAGGCGGCATAGGCGGGCTGGCCGATCTGGCCGTCGAACGCGGCGACGGAGGCGGTGTTGATGATGACGCMGCGTTCGGGCCCGCCCAGTTCCGTGCTGGCAGGMTCGGTGGCGGCCATCGCTGCCGCGGCCAGGCGGATCACGTTGAAGGTGCCCACGAGGTTGATCTGGATGACGCGGTTGAACGTCTCCAGGGGCAGCACGCCCTCGCGGCCCAGGACCTTGCCCGGGGTGGCGATTCCCGCGCAGTTCACCGCGATGCGCAGCGGGCCCAGGGCGACGGCGGCGTGGACGGCGGCCTGCACCTGCGCTTCGTCGGTGACGTCGGCGGGAACAAAGACGGCCGTGCGGCCGCCTGCCTCAGTGCCGCCGCTCGACGTGCCCCCGCCTGCGTTCCGGTGAGCGGAAGCGGCRAGTTCGGACGCAAACGCGGCCCCGGCGGAGCCCGGCAGATCCACGAGCACCACCGATGCGCCGGCATCGAACAGGCGCCGGGCCGTGGCAGCTCCGAGACCGGAGGCCMCGCCCGTAATCAGCGCGACAGTACCCTTGATGTCCATGCATCCTCCTTGATGTGGAACCGAACCCCGGCCGCGAAGCCTCGACGCGGGCGCCGCCTGAAGCAGCGGCCCGCCGGGAACATTAGTTAGTGAATGTTAACTGGAATGCCGGCATTCCGCACCTTTGCCCGCGCCCCCKGAACGATTCCACGTGACGATTCCGCCGCGATTGCACGGCACGCCTGACTGCGCGCTTGACTGCTCCCTTCGAGGCCGCCGTCACGAACGGCGTCCGGGCGCGTCCCGCGATTAGGCTTGAACCATGACCCGAGCCGACGCCGCCCCCAACTGGTCCTTCCGCGCGGACGAGGCCGCCCGCTCGGTGACCAGGCTCTTCGGGCAGCGGCTCTTCTTCCTGCCGGGGACCCACATCGGAGCAATCCTCCGGCCCTCGGGCCGGCTCAAGAACCTRTCCCGACCCTGGCACTACTGGTGGCAGGCGCACTATCTGGACTGCCTCGTGGACGCCGGCCGCCGGGAGCTGGGCTCGCCGGGGCATCCGGGCGCCAAGTTCGACGGCGAGAACCGGCCCAGCGCCGGCAGGCTCGCCTCCCGGCTCGTCACCGGGATTCGGCTCCGCAATTTCCTCACGGTGGTCAATGACTACTACGACGACATGGCCTGGCTGGYCCTCGCCACGCTCCGGCTGGACAGGCTCGCCGAGGACTCCCGGAAACGCACCGGCCGGGAGCGCAATGCCAAGGTCCTGCAGAGCCTGACGCTCCAGTTCGACGCCGCTTCCACGGACGATCTGGGCGGCGGCACCTTCTGGAGCAAGAATCGGGACTTCAAAAACACGCCCGCCACTGCACCGGTGGCCCTCTACTACGCGCGGACGGGCAACCGGGCCAAGGCCCAGGCGCTGCTGGACTGGCTCGACGCCCGGGTCTACGCGCCTGAACAGGGCCTGTACCGGGACGGCCTGCGGATTTCCGGCACAGGCGAAACGGTGCTGGAAGAGACCATCTACACCTACAACCAGGGGCCCGTCCTCGGCGCCCTGCTGGAACTCGCGGGCGAGGCGAACCTCGAGCGGGCGGCCGCGCTGGTGGACGCCGTGGCGCGCAGCCTCACGCAGCCGGCGCCGCTGCTGGGACGCAGCGCGGCGGTGTTGCGCTGCGAGGGAACGGGCGACGGCGGACTCTTMACCGGGATCCTGGTCCGATACCTGGCCCTTGCAGCCCTGAACGAGGGCCTTCCGGCCGAAACCCGCGCCACGGCGGCAACCCTCGTAAATGACACCGCCCAGGCCCTCTGGGAGGGCCGGCGGATTCTCCCGGCCCACGACCGCCTCGCCCTCGGGGGCAGCCATCTGGTCTTTTCCAACCGCACCGAACTGCCGGCGCGCCGCACCTATCCGGAGGGCGCCGCCGTCGAACTCTCCACCCAGCTCCAGGCCTGGATGATTCTGGAGGCAGCCGCATCGATTGCCCCGGCACACGCCCCGTAGGCCGCCCCGCAGGCCTCCTGGCGCCGGCACTAATTACGTCATGCAATAGTTTCGTAATTCATGTGATCCTGATCACTTAACGCGTTCTCAGGTTGGTTGCTTAGGTTTGGCTAACCTACAGTCTTTCTTAGTGAGCATGCCCTAACTTCCCCGCTCACGGGGGTCAGGGCACCTACGACGACTTCCTTGCAGAAAGTAGCCCCATGAAGATCCGCACCAACGCACTGGCGGGCATCGCCCTGGCCGCCACTGCCGCCCTGGGCCTGGCCGCCTGCGGCTCCGGTTCATCCTCCCCGGCCGGCAGCAGMGCAGCCGCCGGCGGCACCCCGTCCGGTGAGATCACGGTCTATAACGCCCAGCACGAGTCCCTGACCAAGGAGTGGGTGGACGCCTTCACCGCGGAAACCGGCATCAAGGTCACCCTGCGCCAGGGCGACGACACCGAGATGTCCAACCAGATCGTCCAGGAAGGCCAGGCCTCCCCGGCGGATGTCTTCCTCACCGAGAACTCGCCCGCCATGGCCCAGGTGGAAAACGCCGGCCTCTTCGCGGACGTGGACAAAGCCACCGTGGATCAGGTTCCCGTCGAATTCCGCCCCTCCACKAACAAGTGGACCGGTATCGCGGCACGCTCCACCGTGCTGGTCTACGACAAGAACAAGATCAGCGCGGACAAGCTGCCCAAGTCGATGCTGGACCTGGCCAACCCCGAGTGGAAGGGCCGCTGGGCCGCCTCGCCGTCGGGCGCCGACTTCCAGGCAATCGTTTCGGCCCTTCTGGAACTCAAGGGCGAAGCCGTGACCCAGGAATGGCTCAAGGGCATGAAGGAAAACGCCAAGGCCTACAAGGGCAACAGCACGGCCATGAAGGCCGTCAACGCYGGCGAGGTGGACGCCGCCCTGATCTACCACTACTACTACTACGGCGACCAGGCCAAGACCGGCGAGAACTCCAATAACGTCACGCCGTACTACTTCAAGAACCAGGATCCGGGCGCCTTCGTCTCCGTCTCCGGTGGCGGCGTGCTGAAGTCCTCGAAGAACGCAGCGGCTGCCCAGGCCTTCMTGAAGTTCATCACCGGCAAGAAGGGCCAGGAAGTGCTCCAGAAGGGGACCTCCTTCGAATACGCCGTCGCCTMAGGCGTCCCGTCCAACGAAAAGCTCGTTCCGCTCAAGGATCTGCAGGCACCCACCGTGGATCCGGCCAAGCTCAATTCCGCCAAGGTCACCGAACTGATGACCCAGGCAGGGCTGCTGTAACGGCAGTGACTAGCAAGCTGGCGGTCCCAGGTCCATCTGGTGATTTGACGACTGACACGACGACGGCGGGCAGGGGCAAGCGCCCCCGCCCGCCTTTCGGCGTCTCTGTTGTGTCCATTGTGGCGGTGCTGATCGCCTTGTTCTCCCTGGTGCCGTTGGCCTACGTGATGGTCATGACGGCCGCCACCGGGTGGGACACCGCCGTCTCCCTGATCTTCCGCCCTCGGGTGGGCGAACTGCTGCTGAACACTGTGCTCCTGACCGTGGTGACGGTGCCGCTGTGCCTGGTTCTGGGCGTGGGCGGCGCCTGGCTCGTGGAACGCACCAGCCTGGTGGGCCGGAAGTGGTGGGCCGTGCTGCTCGCGGCCCCGCTGGCCATCCCCGCCTTCGTCAACAGCTATGCCTGGGTTTCCGCGGTCCCCTCCCTCGGCGGGCTGTGGTCCGGGGTCCTGATCGCTACCMTGTCCTATTTCCCKCTCGTCTACATCCCGGCCGCCGCGACCCTCAKCCGCCTGGACCCGGCCATCGAACAGTCCGCCGCGTCCCTCGGCCTCGGCGCCTGGCGCGCCTTCTTCCGCGTGGTGCTGCCGCAGCTGCGCATCGCCATGACCGGCGGAGGGCTGCTGGTCGCGCTGCACCTGCTGGCCGAATACGGGGCCTTCGCGATGATCCGCTTTGACACCTTCACCACCGCGATCATGGTGCAGTACCAGTCCACCTTCAACGGCACCGCCGGAAACATGCTCGCCAGCGTCCTGGTCTTCCTGTGCCTGATCCTGCTGCTGGTGGAGGTCCGCAGCCGCGGCAGCGCCCGGTACGCCAGGATCGGCTCGGGTGCCCAGGCGCGCGCCTTGCGGCTGCCGTTGCACGCGTACCAGGTCCCCGCCCAGCTGTCCCTGTTCGCCCTCACCGCGCTGGCGTTCGGCCTGCCGCTGACGTTCGTGCTGCGCTGGGTCATCGCCGGCGGCCCGGACGTCTGGGCTGCGGAGGAGTTCATGCCGGCCCTKCTGCAGACCCTCGTCTACGGCATCGCCGCGGCCGTGGTCACCACCCTGGTTGCGTTCCCCATGGCTTACCTCGCCGTGCGGCATCCGGGCTGGTTCAGCAAGTCCCTGGAGCTCTCCAACTACATCACCAGCTCGATGCCGGGGATTGTGGTGGGCCTGGCGTTCGTGACCGTAAGCATCCGGATGCTCCCCAACATGTACCAGACCTCGGGACTCCTGATCGCGGCCTATGTGCTGCTGTTCCTGCCCCGGGCCCTGGTGAACATCCGCTCCGGGCTGGCCCAGGCGCCGAAGGAACTCGACGAGGCCGCGCAGGCKCTCGGCAAGCCGCCCCTGCTGGCGTTCCTCCGTGTGACGCTTCGCCTCACGGCCCCCGCTGYGGCCGGCGGCGCGGCACTGGTGTTCCTGGGGATCGTCAACGAGCTCACGGCCACCCTCCTGCTCTCCCCCAACKGGACCCGTACGCTCGCCACCGAGTTCTGGAGCAAGAGCAGCGAGATTGACTACGCYGGCGCCGCTCCGTATGCGCTCCTGATGATCCTGATCTCGGCGCCCATGACCTACCTCCTTTTCCAGCAGTCCAAGAAAGTGGCCGGACAGTGACCGATTTTTACCCTCCGCACGAGGCACCCTCCCGTCTCCCCGAGCCGCGGATCGCGGCGTCCGTGGCGCCCAGCACCAACAGCCACCTGGAAATCGACGCGGTCACCAAGAACTTCGGCCCCCAGGCGGTGCTCAAAGGCGTCAACCTCTCCGTCGCCAAGGGCGGAACGACGGCGATCGTGGGACCATCCGGTTCCGGCAAGACCACCCTCCTGCGGCTGATCGCCGGCTTCGAACACCCGGATACCGGCACCATCTCGCTCAACGGCAGCAAGGTGGCGGGAGAGGACGCCTGGGTCCMGGCCCACAAGCGCCACGTCGGCTACGTGGCCCAGGACGGCGCCCTGTTCCCGCACCTGACCGTGGGCCAGAACATCTCCTTTGGCCTGGACACCGGAAAACTCCCCGGCGGACGCGGCAGCGTCAAGGCGCGGGTCGGCGAGCTTTTGGAAATGGTCTCGCTGGACCCGTCCATGGCCAAGCGCCGCCCGCACCAGCTCTCAGGCGGCCAGCAACAGCGGGTCGCACTGGCCCGGGCGCTGGCCCGCGAGCCCGAGCTGATGCTCCTGGACGAGCCGTTCTCCGCCCTGGACGCCGGCCTGCGGGTGGCGACCCGCCGCGCGGTGGGCCAGGTCCTGAAGGATGCCGGGGTCACCACGATCCTCGTCACKCACGACCAGGCCGAGGCGCTTTCCTTCGCCGACCAGGTGGCCGTGATGCGCGGCGGCAAGCTGGCCCAGATTGGCAACCCGTTCGTCGTCTACACACGCCCGGCGGACCGCGCCACCGCCGAATTCCTCGGTGACGCCGTCATCCTGGATGCCTGGATGGAAGGCTCCCTGGCCACGTGTTCGCTCGGCGGGATCCCCGTGCGCCGGCCGCCGGCGCAGGGCCGGGTCCAGCTGATGCTGCGGCCGGAGCAGATCCGTATTTCCGAGGACGGCCCCATCCGCGGCACCGTGGTGGACACCGACTACTTCGGCCCCGAGACCACCGTACGGCTCCAGCTCCCCGTCCCGCCGGTCCTTGCCACCGGCGCCGTCCCGGACCACCGCTACCCCGGCGGCGGGGAAATCATCACCATCCGGCACTGGAACGCCTCCATCGCCCGCCCCGGCACTGAGCTGAGGCTGCGCGTGGTGGGCGAGGCCGTGGCGTTCCCGATGGACAACGCGCCCGTCCAATAGGACATTGAGCCCGCCGTGGGCCCCGGCATAGGGTGGGCGAATGACTGTTCAGCCAGGCCTGCACCGCCAGCACTGCTCCGTTGCCGCCCCGACGCAGCTGTGGYTCGATCCCGACGGCCGCCTGGCCGGCGAGTCCAACCCGCCAGGCGCCGGGCAGTCCGGTCAGTCAGCCGGCGGTTCCACCGGTCGGTCAGCCCGCGGGTCCACCGATCCGGCCGGGTTCACCGGGCTCCTTCACGGCGACACCCGGATGCTCTGCCGCGCCCTCGTACGTGTCAACGGCCTGGAGCCAGAACCGGCCACCGTCGAGACCCAGCCCGGCGGCGTCCTGCGCGTGCGGGGACTCGTCCGGGGCATCCCGGGGCCCACAGAAGATCCCGCCGTCGAGCTTGTCCAGACCTGGACCGTGACGCCCGGAGTCGTGCGGCATGCCCTGCAGGTGCGCACGTCACTGGATTCCCTCGACGTCGAGATCGACGTTGAGCTGGCCGCCGACTTCACCGACATGGCCCAGATCCGGCTCAGCCGCTTCCGCGACGCGTCCGCGCCGGTCTCGGCCGACCAGTCGGCGTTGCGCTGGCGGGAGGGCGGGAAGAGCCTCGCGGTGGCGGCGCCCGGCGCTGTGACCCCGGATGGCCGGCTCGCCTGGCACGGTAGCCTGGGCCGGGGCCGGCCGTTCGAGGCCGAATGGCAGGCCGTTCTCACCGACGATGACGACGCTGTGGTGGCGGCGCGGCCGCCCGCCCCGCGGCCGCCGCGGACCGGACCGGCCGGGGCCCTGGGCCTGCTCCTGGACAACTCCCTGGATGAAGTGGCCGGGCTCCGGCTGGCCACCCGCCAGCTTCCGCACGCTCCTTTCATCGCCGCCGGGGCGCCTTGGTACTTCACACTGTTCGGGCGCGACTCGCTGTGGGCGGCGCGGCTGCTGCTGCCGCTGGACACCGGGCTGGAGACCGGGCTTGCCGCGGGCACGCTGGGGGCCCTGGCGGCCTACCAGGGCACCCGGACTGACCCTGCGGCTGCCGAGGAACCCGGCAAAATCCTGCACGAGCTGCGCTCCAAGGAACTCGTGCTCGAGAGCCAGGGCCTGCGCCTGCCGCCGGTGTACTACGGCGCCGTGGATTCCACCCCGCTGTGGCTTTGTCTGCTCGGTGAACTCTGGCGCGCCGGGCCGGACGACGCCGTTATCCGGTCGCTGCTGCCGAACGCGGCTCGCGCCGCGGACTGGCTGCTCGCCGTCGGCATGGGAGCGGGCAACAACGCCGGGTTCCTGAGCTACCGGGACGCCACCGGGCACGGCCTGAGCAACCAGGGCTGGAAGGATTCCCGGGACGCCATGCAGTTCCGCGACGGCCGGCAGGCGGAGGGGCCGATCGCCCTATCCGAGGTGCAGGGCTACGCGTACCAGGCGGCCCTGCAGACGGCCGAGCTGTTCGACGCCTACGGGGAACCCGGCGGCCAGGCGCTGCGGGACTTCGCTGCCGCCCTGCGGCTCAGGTTCCGGGAGCGCTTCTGGGTTGACGACGACGCCGGGCCCTTTCCGGCCATGGCCCTGGACGGGCACGGGGTTCCCTTGGACATCCCGGGCTCGAATATGGGGCATCTGCTGGGCACGGGCATCCTGGATGAGGCCGAAGCCCGGATCGTGGCTGACCGGCTGGTGAGCCCGGAGCTGTTCTCCGGCTACGGCGTGCACACGATCTCCCGGCGTGCCGTGGGGTTCTGGCCCTTCAGCTACCACTGCGGATCCGTGTGGAGCCACGACACCGCCATCGCAATCCGCGGCCTCCTGACCGACGGTTTCATCCCGGAGGCACGGACCCTGGCCGATGGCTTGCTCGCCGCGGCAGCCTCGTTCGGGCACCGGCTGCCGGAGCTGTTCGCCGGGGTGCGGTCCGAGGACTCGGGAGTCGCGGTGCCCTATCCGGCGTCGTGCCACCCGCAGGCGTGGTCCTCAGCCTCGGCGGTGGTGATCGCTCAGGCGATGGGCGTCGGGCTCTAGGGGGCCGTCTTCTGACAGGTACTCCTGCGCCGCGTACGCCGGCGCCGGCAGCCGGGCGGCCTTGGCGGTGCGCAGCCCGTCCGCCAGGATGACGGTCCCGGTGACGGCGAGCGCCAGGCCGATGGAGGCGAGCACGTCCGTGAGCCAGTGATAGCCCAGGTAAAGCCGGCTGAAGGCGACCACCAGCGTCCCCGCGGCCGCGGCCGCGAAGCTGAGGGCCGCCGTCGATCGTTTGCTCGTCCGCGTGCCGCGGCCCGTCACCAGCAGGTAGCTCAGAACGCACAGGAAGACGCCGGCACCGAACGTATGGCCCRAGGGGAATGACAGGGCGTCGTCCGGGCCCAGCATGAAATCGCTGGCGGCGGGCCGGGGGCGGGCGATGTCGTGCTTGATCAGAGTGGACACTGCAAGGGCTGCCGCCATGGCACCGACGAGCAGGGCCGGACGCCAGATTTCCCGTTTCCACGCCGCCCATACCAGGGCCAGCACGCAGCCGATCACAGTCATCCACAATGGCGACGTCACCGTGGTCACGGCCGTCAGGATGGAGGTGGCCAGCGGGTTCCGGGACGCCACGAGCCCGTCGTGCACGGGCCCGTCCAGGGCAGCGGCACCGCTGTTGGACTGCACCGCGGCAAGCATGGTCCAGAAGATCGTCTCCCCCGCGACCAGCAGGCCCGCGGCCACGAAGAAAAGCCGCCGCTGGGACGGCAACGGCGGGCGGGCGGAGGGTCGCGGAGCACGTTGGGCAAGGAGCATCGCTCCATCCTGCCAGTGGCAACTACCCGTAACCCGGACAGTTTCTGGGAGTTCTCTGGGATCCGCGGCAGGGGCCACCGTTACTCATCCCGGGGCCGCTTGGTCTGCGGGTACGGCGTTTCGAACCGGGCGAGCATCTCCACGAACCCGGCGATCTTCCTCTCCCGCGTGGCGGCCTGCTTGACCCCGTTCGTGCGATAGATCAGGGCAAACCGGTTCACCGAGGTCAGGACCTCGAACATCGCCTGTGCGCGGGGCTCCGCCGCGATTGCCGCGGCGAGGTCTTCCGGGACCTCTGCCGTGGCTGCGCCCGAATAGGCGGCCTCCCAGCGTCCGTCCGCCTTGGCGCTGAGGACGGCGGCCTGTCCGGCCGGTGCCATCCGCCCCGCCGATTCGAGGCGTTCAACCCGCTCCACGTTCCGCGCGGACCACACGCTCTTGGGTCCGCGCCGGGTCATCCGCTGGTACGAGCTATCGTCGTCCCGGCGACGGCCCTGCCCGTCGATCCAGCCAAAACACAGCGCCTCCTGCAGTGCGGCCTCGTAGTCCAGCTCGGTCACCGAGCCGCCTTTCTTGTGCAGCACGAGCCATACGCCGGGGCTCTGCGCGTGGTGCAGTTCCAGCCAGGCACGCCACTCGGCGGCATCCTTGACCAGCAATTCCTCGAGTTCAACAGCCATGGCCCTATTGTGCCTTTCGGACCTGAMCACAGGCACTCCTTTGGTGGGACGATATCCCTGAAAGCCGATACCCGTGACCATCTTCAGGAGCAACGATGCTGCGTGTCCGCCCGATCCACTTCACTTCCCGCCTTGATGAATGGGAGCGGCTGCTCACCGATCTGGGCCTGGTCAAGACCGTAGACGAGCCCACCTGGCGGGTGTTCGACGCCGGTTCCGGCCGCTTCGCCCTTCACTTCGTCGAGCAGGGCTCCGCAGAGGACGGCACCACATCCTTCGGCATCGAAGTGGGCGATCTGAAGGAATTCGCCCGGCGGACCACGGAGGCGGGGGCGCAGGGCGGTCCCGGGCCGGCCGGCGGCACCACCGCGGAACTCATCGAAGCGGACCACGGTGCATCCTGCCGTATCACCGCCGCTGACGGTTTCACTTTCCTCGCGGACCCGGCCCCGGGCGGTGCCGACGGCAGCTGGGGCGGGTCGGCGGAAGCGGACCCGGGCCTCGCCGTCGTCGGCGTCTGGTTMTCCGAAAACGCCGTTGCGGCGGCGCAAACGCTGCGCGATATCGGTGCCCGGCCCCGGCCGGTCCCGGGCAGCGGCGCTGACACAGCGGAGTCCGAAGCGTTCACGGCGAAGAACGGCGGGATCTTGATGGTCGGTGCAGGCGCCGGGACCGCGCGTGCCGGCTTCGGCTTCGAATACGCCGGCGACTTTGACGCCCTGCATGAGCGGCTGAACGAGGCGGGTCACGAGGCGGCGGTCATTGAGGAAGCTGCCATCCCGACCCTGCACGTGGTCAACCCCGATGCGGACGGAGTGGCCGCCCACCCGCCGCTCTGGATTTCCGCGGCACCCGCGGAGGGCTGAGCGCGGCAGGACTCTATGTGCCGGATCCCGTCCGCGCGGTGCACCTACCTGGGGCACAAACAACATCCCCGATCTGAGGCGCGGCGCGGGGAACGGGTCAGGGATGGGGTAGAACTTAACCATGAATGTGCGCACCCCTGACCCGAATCCCGGCTGGCTCTCCGACGACGACTTGTTCGAAGCGCGGGGAAGGCTGCCGATGGTCTACGTCGAGGCCGTTCCGGTCCGGCTGGATCCGCTGGGGTTTGTTAACGAGGTCGGCACCCTCCTGCAGGCCGACGCGGACGGCACCATGGTCCGCTCCCTAGTTTCGGGCCGCGTGCTCTATCGCGAGACCATCCGCGCCGCGCTCCTCCGCCACATGGAGAAGGACCTGGGCCCGCTCGCCTTCCCGCAACTGCCGGTCAGCCCCGTGCCGTTCACCGTGGCCGAGTACTTCCCGTCGMCGTCGCACACAGGCTTCACCGATGACCGCCAGCACGCCGTCGCCCTGGCGTACATCATTCCCGTCACGGGAGAATGCTCCCCGCGGCAGGACGCCCTGGAGCTGACCTGGATGACCCCGCAGGAGGTCATGAGCTCGGACGTGCAGCTTGAATTCAGCGGCGGCCGCGGTGCCCTGATCCGGCAGGCGCTGGCTTTCGCGGGAGTCGGCAACTAGCCGGTTCCCCTGGGTCCGGCGCCGCCCCGGGGACGCTCGGGGCAACAGCAGCGTCCCCGACTTCGGGCACCTGATTTTGTAGACTGTTGGGCGGACTGCAAGAGAACTTTAAGGACTCCCGATGACCCACCCCCCAGCCTCCCGGAACCACAGTGAACTTCAGGCTGGATCTCTACGGACCGGCGATCACCTGATTCTGCCCGATGGAAACCGCTCCGCCGAGGTCCATCAGGTGGACGTCGAACCCGACGATTTCGGCACGCCCGCCATGGTTCTGGCGACCCTCAGCGGCGGCGGTGTGCTGCGGATCGCGGCAGGATCAACGGTGAGGATCACCGAGAACGCGGAGGACGCGGAGACGGCTGAGATTGACGCGGAGGACACGACGGAAGCCGCGGAGTTCACTGATTTCGCGGCCGCCGGCACCGCCGATACAGCACCCCCGAATACAGGTTCCGCTACTTCCGATGCCAGCGCATCCGACGCCKATACCTCCGACGCCCGCACGGCCCCCGCCCCGGGCCAGGAGGGCTCCGAGGCGGCGGCGCCCGGCGTCGTCGTTCCTCCGCTGCCCCTGGTGCCGCCCGCGGTGAGCGGACCCAGCGAGACGGACCTGGCGCTCATTCCGGCACCGGACGGCACACCGGAATCCGTGGTGGAGGCGGTGGCAGAGGCCMATCCGGGCGCCGTCGGCGTGCTCCTGCTCAGCGAACGGCTTGCCAAGGGCATCAACACCAAGTCCGGGAGCTGCCTGAAGGACCTCAGCGACCTCGCCCACGAGCTCTTCGTCATGCTCAAGGACGCCGAAAACGCCCTGGCCGTCGCGGACCTGCTCAACGTCCTGCCGTTCGACGGCAACCCTGGCCGCTGGGCCTCGGTGGAGGCGTCCTTGGCGCTMTCCAGCTACATATGCCGCCAGCTCGGGCAGGACGAGCGCGCCGGAATCTACGAGAAATTCCTTCGCGCGCCGGAGGCCATGGAAGCAGACCCGTTCAAGGCCAGGATCAATGCCAAGGTGCGTCAGCGCTCGCTCAACGAGCCCAATCTGTACGACAAGGAAATCTTCCGCTCGATCGACAACTCCAACCCTGATGCGGAACGCGAATGGCGGCTGCTCCGGCTTGAGGCGCTCCTGTTCCTGAGCGCGCACGGCGGCTCTGAAACCATCGGCGCCGCCGAGCTGGAACGCCGGATCGGCAACGAGCTGGAATCCGTCCGCCCCTAAGGGCCTCGCGATCGTTCCGATCCGGCCCACMCGGTCTTGTCCGGTCCCAGCCGGTCCTGCCTACCCGTTCGCCCCCCTGTTGCCTCATTGCAATACCTCCGGGAAGAGTGATTCGTTGCCTCATTTGAAAACCTCCGGGAAGGTCAGGCGTTCCAGGCCCGGTTGACGGGTTTGGGAGGCGCGGTTTTCTTGGCCAGTGCCAGGG
>NZ_JBFTHK010000038.1:0-31536 GCF_056394205.1 Arthrobacter sp. 10T413_2
GAGGACCTGGTCGCGGAAGAAGGTGTTGACGCTGCCGCCGAGTCCCTTGCCGGCCTGGATGACGCGCAGCAGCGGCAGGGCCTGGTCCGAGTTGATCCCCAGGAGGCGGCGGAAGCGTTCGGCGAACGCCTTGTGGACATCGAAGATCTGGGCATCCGGGAAGATCCCGTCCAGCGCGGACTTGGTGAACCGCTTGTCCGCGATGCCCTCGATCGCCRCGAGGTCCAGGGGCTTGTTGTCGATCAGGTAGTACCGGCCGACGCTGGATTCCGTGCCGTTCTTGGGGAGGTCGAACAGCGCCGAKACCGTGACTTTTGTGCCGACGGCGTTATCGAACGTCAAGGCGACGGCGGACCAGGTCGCGCCGGGGCGCTGGAAGGCGCTTGCCGAGCCCTCCCCGACCGCCTTGTCGCCCACTTTGCCGCGCATGTACGTGAACGTGGTGCGCTTGTCCTCGACAGCACCCCCGACGCGTTGTGCCGCGGCTTCGTTGGAGCGCGGACGGGCATCGAAGACCCGAAGCATGGCGTCGAACAGCGTCGACTTGCCGACGCCCGAGTTGCCGGTCAGCAGGGTGCCGTTGCGGTCCACGTGCATTGTGTGGGCGCCATGGAACGTGCCCCAGTTGACCACCTGCACGAGGGCCAGACGCATCTGGCCCGGGTTCGTGAGCTCACCCATCGGGAGCATGGATGCGATGCTCACTTGGCTTCTCCGTTCGTGTCCGTGGTTGCTTTTGCCTCGGCCCCGGAGTGGTCGGGTAACGCCGACGGCGATGCMGCCCCCGCCCCTGCGCCGCGCAGCTGATCTTCGATMAGCTCAGCGCGCGGCTCCGACAGGCCCGAAGCCACTCCCGGGGCGGCATCGCCGTCGTCGTCGTTGAGTTCGTCACCTTCGGGGGCGGCATCGGCGTCATCGTCCGCGTCAGTGTCGTCATCCGTCGGGGCTGGGGTGTCRCCGTCGAGTTCGATCAGGGGTTCTGTGCCGGACTGGTCGGTGCTGGCTGCTACCAGGGCTTCGATGTGGGCCGGGATGTCGCCGATGTTTTCGAACGGGAGGGCCAGTGGGAGGGCGTTGGAGATGGTGTAGACCTCGTCCAGGCCGGTGGTGAGCAGGAGCTGGCGGGCCAGGAGTTTGGTGATGGCGCGGTTGACGACGTCGGAGTCGCGGAGGGCGTCCTGCTGGCCGGAGGGCTGGTAGTKGGCGACGAGTTCGGCGATTTCCTCGCGCGTGATCGTAGGGTCCGTCTGGGCGGTGACGTGGCGGTCCAGGAGCAGTCGCAGGCGGAGCAGGACGATGCTTTCGACCCGGCTCAGGGCGCGCTGCTGCCGCAGGATGCTGKACCGKGTGCTGCCGCCGATCGCCTCGGGGTCCACGGGGCGCAGGACGGCGACCTTGCGCTCGTGGTCCAGCTGCAGGGTCAGGAAGAGCTCGGAGAGGCGGCTGCGCAGGATCAGCTGGTTGTCCAGAAGCGTGGTCCAGAGCTTTTCGTCGCGGCCGCCGTCGATGTACGGGCCCTTGAGGAGCTTCACGAGCGCCTGCCGGACCTTCATCGGAAGCACGCCCGTGTCGCCCGGAAAGAGGGCGGCGCCGTCGACGAAGGTGTCCCGCGGGGTGACCGTGAAGGGGGCGGCGTGGACGTGCTGGGCGGGCTCGTGGGCCGGGGCGGGCTCCGGGGCCGTGTCCACCGTGTCCGCTGCGTCAGGCGCTTCTTGGGAGAGTTCGGTCATCTTCAATCCTTCGTGAGCGTGACGACAGGCAGGAATGCCGTGCGGGTGGTCCCGTCGATTTGTTCGAATTCGATGGGCCCCCAGGCCTCGCGGTCGAACCCGGCGCCGTCGTGGAGGGTCTGCGAGAGCATGGCCCGGATGGAGTTGATGTGGCGTTCCCCGGCGGGGAGATGCGCCCAGGCCTMGGCCAGGGTTGAGGCTCCGGCGAGCGCGGCGCGGATGGCTTCCGGTTTGGCTTTGGCGGTCCGGGGCGAGCGAGCGCGGTCCGAGTCGGAGAAAGCAATGGGGTCGGCCAGTTTGGGCGGTGCCGCGAACTCGTCCGGGTCGAAGAGCTTGACCATGGCCAGGGACTCGAAGCCGGCGCTGTACAGCACCGGGCCGGGGACCAGGCCGGGCCGTTCGCGCTCGTAGGGCAGCGAGCGGATGGCCTGCTCAGCCTCCYGCAGGACCTTGCGGAGCCGAACGGACTGGCGGAAGTCGTMGCTCTGGACGTACGTGTTGAGGCTCTCGCTGAGCTTGCCGTAGATCCTCTGGATCTGGCTATGCTGGCTGCGGAGTTCGGACACCAGGTTCTTGAGGGTCTCGCGTTCGTCGTGGCTGAGTTCGTCCGCGAACTGCCGGMTCAGGACTTCGCCGATCGCGGACCGGAACCGCAGCTGCTGTTGCGGGTCCTCCAGKAACGCGGTGAAGGAGCGGAAGGTCCGGCCTTCGGKACTCTGCCGGAGCCGCTTGTCGGCCTCGAGCACCTGGGCCATGGTGGCCCCCTTGCTGAGGGATTCCTCGATGATCTGGTTGCRAAGKTCMCCCACCAGCTCTTCGATCCGGTCACGCATCTTCTTGTAGTCCGCGGGCAGGCTTGCGGCGAGGTCCAGGATGTTGCCGGCGGCTTCCACGGCCTCGTCGTCATCGAGCAGTCCGTCGAAGTCCCCGGAGCTGATGTCCTCCATCAGCTGKCGGCGCTCGTCGATCTCTTCTTCGAGGGATTCGAGCCGCGCGCTCTGGTCCGGGTTGGTCTCGTTGGCGAGTTTCTCGACGTCGCCTAGCAGGGTGCCGAGCCGGGAACCGTTCAGCGTGGACCGTTCGCTGGAGAGGCTGTCCAGGAAGGCGAGCACGCGGGCGGCGGGCTCGGTGACTTCGTAGACGATCTGGCCCGACTGGTTCCGGCGGGTCAGGAAGTTCTTGCGGGTCCACTCGTCCGCGTACTTCTTGCCGGTTGGCGTGCCGTTGGCCGGGCCGCTCTGCTGCTCTCCCGTGCCGGGGGCCTGCCGGCGCAGCTGCTCAAGGAAGGCGTCGACGTCGGCGTGGAACTCCTCGAGCGGCAGCTGGGCGCGGGTGCGCGTAAAGGATGCCTGCAGCACGGCGATCACCCAGGGCGCCGAGCGCGTCAGCGCCCAGGCGGGTCCCTTGGTGAGCAGTTCGAGGTCCCGGAGCCGGGCACTCATGGCGTCGGCTGATGACACGGCGGAGCGGGACACGCACTCTCCTTCGGCTGCCAGAGGCTGGTTTGGGTTGGTGTTGCGGGGCAGCGGATTCGAAAAACTGCCAGCTACAAGGTTAACGCAGGGCTCCGGCCGCATTCATCGTGGCCTCCCCGCCCTGGAATGACGGGACGCCTGGGACTGGTGGGGCTGCCGCAACCGCGCCGTGACCTACGCATCGGTAGCATTTCGATCCCGTATCAAGAGGCGGGGAATGTGCAAAGGACCCTAGTTGAGCACGTCTCCGGCCCCCTAGTCTCGGGCTACTGGTTCAAACCGAAGCGATGGTGCAGGKGGAAGAATGCAGTTCGACCTAAGCGCAGTGGAGACGGGCACGATGGTGGTCATCGGAACCTTGGTGTTTGCCCTCTTAATCGGCCTTTTCATGATGGTGTCCGCCTTTGTGGCCATGGTTCTGGTGGGCGTGGGACGTCTCATCTGGTACCTCGTGGCCGGCGTGGTGGTGGGCATGGTCCACGCCATCAACCACGGCTGGGACCGGCTGGTCCACCACGCCTCCACTGTGGATTTGCCAGGCGATTTCCAGGTCGACTTCGGCACGGACTTCCGGGCCGAGTATCCGGGGCAGGCCGCCCCTAGCACAGGCACTTACCCGCGAGTAGTATTGCGGGACAGCTGAAGGGTCCTCCACCCCAGGCGGATCCAGGGCTCAAGCCGGCCACCCGGTTAGAGGAGATGCCCAGTGAGCTCCGCCATTGAAGACCCCGCTACCGCTCCCCAAAATCCCGCGCAGGGCACTCCGACGCCGGACTCTCCTGCGCAAGACTCTCCCGTGCCGCCGGAGCACATCGGCCCCGCCGCAACTGCCGCCGACGCGCGGGCCATTGCCGAGGCCGCCCGCGAGACCAGTTGGAGCCAGCCCAGTTTCGCGAAGGGCCTTTACCTGGGCAGCTTCGACCTGAGCCTGATCCACCCGTGGCCTGAGGCCCCGGCGGACGACGTCGAACGCGGCGAGGCGTTCATGGCGCGCCTGAGCGACTACTGCCGCACAATGTCCGGACGCACCATCGAACGGGACGCCCGGATTCCGGACGAATACCTCCGGGGGCTCGCCGAGCTCGGCGTCTTCGGAATGAAGATCCCCCGCGAATACGGCGGGCTGGGCCTCACCCTCGTGTACTACGGCCGCGCACTGGCACTGCTGGGCTCGGTGCACCCAAGCCTCGGCGCCCTGCTGTCCGCGCACCAGTCCATTGGCGTCCCGGAGCCGGTCAAGGTCTTCGGCACGCCGGCCCAGAAGAAGGAGTACCTGCCCCGCTGCGCCGCAGGCGCCATCACGGCGTTCCTGCTGACCGAGCCCGACGTCGGCAGCGACCCCGCCCGGATGGGCAGCACCGCCGTCCCCTCCGACGACGGCGCATCGTACGTCCTGGACGGCGTCAAGCTGTGGACCACCAACGGCGTCATTGCCGAACTCGTCGTGGTCATGGCACTCGTGCCGCCGCACACGGACGCGGACGGAACCCACCACAAGGGCGGCATCAGCGCATTCGTGGTGGAAATGGACACCCCCGGCATCACCGTGGAGAACCGCAACGCCTTCATGGGTCTCCGCGGGATCGAAAACGGCGTCACACGTTTCCATCAGGTCAGGGTCCCCGCGGCCAACCGGCTGGGCCGCGAAGGCCAGGGCCTGAAGATCGCCCTMACCACCCTCAACACGGGCCGGCTCTCGATCCCCGCACTGTGCGTCKCCTCGGGCCGGTGGAGCCTGAAGATCGCCCGGGAATGGTCCAACGCCCGCACCCAGTGGGGGCGCCCGATCGGCCAGCATGAGGCTGTGGGCAAGAAAATCGCCTTMATCGCGGCCAGCACCTTCGCCTTGGACGCCGTGTTCGAACTCTGCGCGGAAATGGCCGACGCCGGGCAGAAGGACGTCCGGATCGAGGCGGCGCTGGCCAAGCTGTGGTCCACGGAGATCAGCTGCCTCATCGCCGACGAACTCGTGCAGATCCGCGGCGGCCGCGGCTTTGAAACGGCCGACTCCCTCGAGGCCCGCGGCGAGCGCGCCGTTGCGGCTGAACAGCAGCTCCGCGACTTGAGGATCAACCGGATCTTCGAGGGGTCCTCGGAAATCATGAAGCTGCTGATCGCCCGCGAAGCCGTGGACGCGCACCTGGCCGCGGCGGGAGACCTCGCCTCGGCAGATGCCCCCCTGTCGGACAAGGCCAAGGCCGCCGTCGGCGCCTCCGGCTTCTACGCGAAGTGGCTGCCCAAGCTCGTGGCCGGCGCCGGCATGGACCCGAGGTCCTACAGCGACTTCGGCAGGCTGGCCAAGCAGTTGCGGTACGTAGAGCGCTCCTCCCGGCGGCTGGCACGGCAGACCTTCTACKGGATGGGCCGCTGGCAGGCCAAGCTCGAGCACAAGCAGGCATTCCTGGGCCGGATCGTGGACATCGGTGCGGAGCTTTTTGCCATGGCGGCATGCTGTTCCCGCGMCGAGATGCTGCTGCGGACGCAGCCGGAACGCGGCGCCTCCGCGTACGAACTCGCCGAGGCCTACTGCGAACAGGCCCGTGTGCGTGTGGACGAATACTTCGACCGGCTGTGGCGGAATACCGACGACGCCGATCATGTCCTGGCCCGCAAGACACTGGGCGGCGACTACACCTGGCTGGAGGCCGGCGTCCTTGACCAGTCCGAGGGGACCGGGCCGTGGATCGCGGACGCCAGCCCGCGCGCCTCAGTGAAGGAAGACCTGCACCGCAAGTACCGCTGACCGGTCGCTGAACCACCCCCGACGCACCAACAACGGATAGTAAGCACCCTTGCTAACCGGATTCCGCCGTGGTTAGGTGTACCCGAGACCGGCACCCTTACCGTGCCCGGGTCAACCAGCGAAAGTGAGCAGTCCTCATGAGCAGCACCGCAGGCCCTGACGACACCACGCCCCGCCACGCYGTCCCGGAGGACGGCACGGCTGCGCCGAGTGAACCCCGCATCCATGACGCCCGGCAGGACGCCACGCGCCAAGAACAGATCGAAGAGGCGCCGCCGCGCGCGAACCGGACCGATGCCACGCGCCCGTTTCCTGCCACACCGGTGACGGCCGTCCGTCGGCACGACGAACCCGTCCGGGAACCGGTCCACCCCGTCCACGAACCACTCCGTGACACCGCGGTGGCCGAGGCGCCGACCCGCGAAACCGTCGTGGCCCGCGAGAAGGAGCAGTTCGGCGGCATCAAGGTCGGCTCAGCGTTCTTCGGCTGGCTGGCCGCCACGGGCACTGCCGTACTGCTCACCGCGCTGGTCGCCGCCGGCGGCACCGCCGTCGGGCTGGCCACCAACACCGACGTCAACGACGCCATCAACCAGGCCGCAGGCAACCAGACAATCGGCTTGGCCGGCATCATCGTGCTGCTGGTGATCCTTCTGGTCGCCTACTACTGCGGCGGGTACGTGGCCKGCCGGATGGCCCGCTTCAACGGCGCCAGGCAGGGCTTCATGGTCTGGGTCTGGGCCCTGATCGCCGCGATCGTGGTCGCCGTGCTGGGCATGGTCGCCGGGCAGCGCTTCAACATCCTGGCAAGCCTGAACAGCTTCCCGCGCATCCCGGTCAACGAKGGCGAGCTGAACACCATGAGCATCATTGCGGCGGTGGTCGTTGCGGTGGTTGCCCTGGTGGGCGCGGTGCTCGGCGGCTTCGCGGGCATGCGTTTCCACCGCAAGGTGGACCGGGCCGGCTTCGCTCCGGCAGCTACGGTCGAAGAACACCCCGCCGGAGACTCACGTCAGCCGGACACGACGCCGTCAAGGTAGTACCAGCGCCTGACCTCCCGCACAAAGCGGCTGGTTTCGCGCTGCACGCCGCGTTCGCCGTCGTGCCGGTAGTGCGCCGCGAATTCCACCGCGCCTTCGCTGTCCAGCGGACCGCCGCGGCTGGTGGAKAGGATGTCCAGGCGGCGCCACTGCATGCCGGCATCMAGCCCCAGCTCAGCGGGCCGGGTGGTCGGATGCCACGTGCGCAGGAGGTACTCCTCGTCCCGGACGACGAAGGCGCTGTACCGGGACCGCATGAGCTGCTCGGCGGTCGCCGCCTCGGCGTCCCCGCGGTGGAACCGGCCGCAGCAGTCGGCGTATTGCTCACCGGACAGGCACGGGCAGTTCCCCTCGTGCGGCACGGCCGCCCGGCTCCCACCAGGGTTCGCCGGCGACGCGCCGTCGGGGGCTGAATCTGCTGCTGCGGCGTGCGTCACATGGTGTCCTTCCGGCGGGCCGGACGACGCCGGCGGGGCTGACTTTTGACTATAGACGCCTGCCCCGCGGCGCCGGTCCCCGCCCGCGGGTAACGGCTTCGACACATCTTCGCCGGGGGCAGCGGCGGCGACACGTGGCCGGGCGAAAAGTACGTATTGTTAAGAGCGGCTCCTGCCCGCCACATGGTTGCGGCAGGGACCGCGCTGCAGCAGGACGGCTAGGAGAGGTGACATGGAAGATCCAACGACCATTGCGCTGCACCTGACCTTTTTCGGGACCCTCGGGGTGGCGTTCGTCATGTTCCTCGGTCTGTTCCTGGTGTTTGCCGCAACTCTCGTCCTTGCCGGGATCGGCCGTCTGGTGGCTGTTGTTGTGATGGCCGTCGCCGGGCTCGGCAGGCGCCCTGAAACACGGGACAATCCGTCGAAAGCTGCGAAGCCCGGGCGCCCTGCCGCGGCGGCCAAGCCGGCCCGTTCTTCCATGACAKGCGGGAAAGCGGCCAGGAACGCAACCCGGAACCCCGCCAAGAAGGAACCTGCGCTGTCCCCGGAATGGGCCGCCGCTGTGGCCCGGGCCGATGCCCGCGCCGCCGCTGTGGCCCGGGCCGATGCCCGCGCCGCCGCGAGGGCCAAGGCCGAGGCCGGCCCMGCCGTCCGGGTCTCCGTCCGGGACCTCCCMAACCCCAAGGCGCCGGCGCGGGACATCACGGAAGTCTCAGCCCTCGTCGAGTCGGCCATGGACACCAACGGAACGCTCGGCGCTGGCCCCCGGGCATTCAAGAAGCCGCCCATGCCCGCCGCGAAGTCCATGCTGGACACCGGCTCGCTCGTATCGCTGCACGGCAGCCTTCCGGTCGGGAAGGCCAAACAGCAGGCCCAGGAGCGCAAAGCCGGCTGAGCCCTTACCCCGGGCAGGCAAGTCCGCTACGTTGGAACCCATGGAATTMAGATACCTCGGGAACAGCGGCTTCAAGATTTCAGAAATCACGTTCGGCAACTGGCTGACGCATGGCTCCCAGGTGGAGAACGACGTCGCCACCCAGTGTGTCCGTGCCGCTCTTGACGCCGGTATCAGCACCTTCGACACGGCCGACGTCTACGCCAACACCGCGGCGGAGACGGTCCTCGGCGAAGCCCTCAAGGATGAACGCCGGGAGTCACTGGAAGTCTTCACCAAGGTATTCGGCCCCACCGGCCCCAAAGGCCATAACGATCTCGGCCTCTCCCGCAAGCACATCATGGAAGCCATCAACGGCTCCCTCCGGCGGCTGCAGACCGACTACGTGGACCTTTACCAGGCCCACCGCTACGACTACKAAACGCCGCTGGAAGAGACCATGCAGGCCTTCGCCGACATCGTGCGGCAGKGCAAGGCCCTGTATATCGGGGTCAGCGAGTGGACGGCCAACCAGATCCGCGACGGCCATGCCCTTGCCCAGGAACTCGGCTTCCAGCTGATCTCCAACCAKCCGCAGTACTCCATGCTGTGGCGGGTGATCGAGGCTGAGGTGATTCCGACGTCGGAAGAGCTGGGCCTGTCCCAGATTGTCTGGTCCCCCATGGCACAGGGCGTGCTGAGCGGCAAGTACCACCCCGGCAAGCCGGCTCCCGAAGGCAGCCGCGCCACGGACACGAAGGGCGGCTCGCGGATGATCGAGCGCTGGCTGTCCAACGAGGTCCTCACCGGCGTCCAGCAGCTCAAGCCGATCGCGGATGAAGCCGGGCTGACMATGGCCCAGCTCAGCATTGCCTGGGTGCTGCAGAACAAGAACGTCGCCTCGGCCATCATGGGCGCGTCCCGGCCGGAGCAGATCGAGAAGAACGTGGCAGCCGCGGGCGTGACGCTGGACCCGGCGATCATGGACAAGATCGATGGCGTCATCGGAGCCCTGGCCGAACGCGACCCCGCGCAGACCAAGTCGCCGGCCTCCCGCGAAGCCTAGGGCCATGACCAACGCCCCCGAGCTCGCCGTCACCGGTTCCACCGGCCACCTGGGCGGCTTGGTGGCCCGGCTGCTGGCCCGGGCCAGCAGCCAACAGMGGCTGCTGGTACGGGACGCCGCGCGGGCKCCTGAGCTCGAAGGTGCCGTCCCGTTTGTGACCACGTACGCCGACCGGGAACAGGCGAAGGCGGCCCTGGCCGGGGCGACGACGCTGTTCATGGTCTCCGCCGCCGAGGCCGAGGACCGGCTGGAACAGCACTATGCCTTCGTCGATGCGGCGGCCGCGGCGGGTGTCCGGCACATTGTGTACACCTCATTCTTCGGGGCGGCGCCGGACGCCACGTTCACCCTGGGCCGGGACCACTTCGCGACGGAGGAGCGGATCAAGGCCTCCGGCATGGACTACACGTTCCTGCGCGACAACTTCTACCTGGATTTCCTGCCGTTGCTGGCCGGGGACGACGGCGTCATCCGCGGCCCCGCGGGCGACGGCGTGATGGCCGCCGTCGCGCGGGGGGACATTGCCCGCTCGGCCGTCGCTGTGTTGCGGGACCCGGCCCTGCACGTGGGACGGACCTACGATCTCACGGGCCCGGAGGACATCTCGCTGGCCCGCGGCGCGGAACTCCTGACCGCCGGAACCGGCCGGACCATCACCTTCCACAACGAAACCCTGGAGGAGGCCTATGCCTCCCGCGCCTCCTACGGTGCACCCCCGTGGCAGGTGGACGCCTGGGTGAGCACATACACGGCCATCGCGGCCGGCGAACTGGCAGGCCCCACCTCCGCCGTGCACGAGCTGACGGGCCGCGAACCGCTGAGCCTCGAACAGTTCCTTGCGGAGGCCCACACGTTGTAGGCCTCGGCACTGGACTTACAGAACCCAGTATTGACGGCGTCCGGGGCGCGGCGTAGACCTGAATTCAGGTGACACCGGCCAAAACCGGGCTGGTCCTTCATAAGAATCGCAGCGCGCCATGCCAAAGCAAATGTCCCGACACTCCGCTGTCCTGAAGAGTCCGCGCCGGCAGGCCGGGAAAGCCCGGCCGCATTCCGGCGAACCCACCCACGGCCCGCTGACAGCGGAGGAGCTCCAGCTCGCCGTGCGGAACCATTCGATGCCGCTCGAAGCCCTGCGGAAGGACACCACACCGCCGGGCCTGCACTATGTGCTCACCCACTTCGACATCCCGTTCATTGATACCGACCACTGGCACCTGCAGATCGGCGGCGCCGTGCAGCGGTCCCTGGAGCTGAGCTTCCGGGCTTTGCTTCGGGCTCCCAGCATCACCATCCCGGTCACGCTCGAATGCGCCGGCAACGGCCGGTCCCTCCTGCGGCCCCGCCCGCTGAGCCAGCCGTGGGTCCTGGAAGCAGTGGGCACCGCTGTGTGGACCGGCGTCCCGCTCGCTTATCTGTTGACCCAGGCCGGCGTGGAGGACGACGCCGTAGAGGTGCTCTTCTGCGGAGCGGACGCCGGGGTCCAAGGCGGCGTCCGCCAGCAGTTCGCCCGGAGCMTGCCGATCGAGGAGGCCCTGCGGCCCGACGTCGTGCTCGCCTACCGGATGAACGGCGCAGAGCTGCCGCCGCAGCACGGTTATCCGCTCAGGCTGGTGGTCCCGGGCTGGTACGGCATGGCGAGTGTGAAGTGGCTGTCCTCGATCAAGGTCCTGACCAGGCCCTACGACGGTTTCCAGCAGGCCGTGGCGTACCGCTACCAGGAGGACGCGGACGATGCCGGCACGCCCGTGACGTGGATGAAGGTCCGTTCGCTGATGGTTCCGCCGGGCGTTCCGGACTTCTTCAGCCGCAGCCGGATCCTGCCCCCGGGACCGGTACTGCTGACCGGCCGGGCCTGGTCCGGGCAGGGCGCCGTGCAGCGTGTCGACGTCGGGATCGACGGCAAGTGGGCGCCGGCCCATCTGGAGCACCCGCCCGCGCCGTTCGCGTGGTGCGCCTGGTCCATGCCGTGGGTGGCCGACCCGGGCGAACACGAGCTCATGTGCCGCGCCACCGATGCMAGCGGCGCGGTGCAGCCGCTGGAGCCGGTGTGGAACTACCAGGGGATGGGGAACAACGTGGTCCAGCGGATCAAGGTCACCGTCGAGCAGTAAACCGCGTGCGGTGGCCCGGGGCCGGGACCTAGCGGCCGCGTCCCAGGTGCTCGGCGTTCAGTTCGTCGAGTTGCGCGTCCGTGAGGTCATCGAAGCCGCGGGCCTCGCGTTTGTCGCTGCGCGAGAAGCGGATGAACATCAGGATGATGAGCGGCAAATCGACAATCTCGCAGATGAACCATAGAACGTCGCCCGCCAACTGCTGGTCGCGCAGGGCATCGGGAAACCAGCCCAGTGCAGACTGCCGCGTCGTGACGTGATCCAGTACCTGGCCGTTKAGGCGCAGCAGGATCCCCGGAACGGCGTCGACCAGCAGCTCAATGAAGACAAACACGAATTCCAGGATGAAGAACGCGCTGGACCTGCGGAAATCCGCTTCCTCGATGATCGGGAGGGCCATCAGCATGCCCAGCAGCGGAACCCCGACGGTCAGCAGCGACTCGGCCAACGGCGCAGTACGGAGGGTGTAGAACGCCGGCGTGAGGAAGGTGGAGAACAGGGCGAGGCCAAGGAGCGGGGCGGCCATGGAGTTGCTCACAAACCGCACGGCGCGGTGCACGAGTACATTGTTCAGCCGGTTCACGCCCCGCGGCGGCAGGGCGGCGCGCGCGAGGGAGATGGGTTTTCCCAGGCCGACCAGCAGCGGCACCACGAAGAGCATCAGCGAAATCTTGAGCGTGAAGGCCCACCGGAGCTGGGCGCTGTAGACGCCGGGGAACCCGCACGTCAGCGCTGTCAGGAACCCCAGGCCCAGGAGATAGAACGCCAGTGTCCGCCACACGGGCTGGCGGTGCCCGCGCGCCGCCGCGGCCTTTAGGCCGAGGGCGTAGAGCACCGCCGAAGCGCTGATGAGGGCAGCGGCGGCCCAGTCGATCTGCCAGGCGGTGAGGACTACATCAAGGGGTGGCACTGGCTCATGATAGGCGCCTTTCCTTGGAGGACCCTCAGCATCCCTCGAAGTCGGTGAGCACCTTGACCTTCTCCGCGGAGGCGGACGAGGGATCGAAGGTGTAGCCGATCCATTCCCGCGCGAGCCGCCGTGCCAGCTCCAGCCCCACAACGCGCTGGCCCATGGTGAGGACCTGGCAGTCGTTGGAGAGCACGGAGCGCTCCACGCTGAAGKAGTCATGGGCGGTCGCGGCCCGGATGCCGTCCACCTTGTTGGCGGCAATGGCGACGCCGATTCCGGTGCCGCAGAACAGGATGGCCCGGTCTGCCTGCCCGTCCCGGATCAGTTCCCCCGCGGCGATGCCTACGTACGGGTACGGCTTGGTGAACTGCTCCGGGGCGTCGTCGCGGTTGACCCCGATGTCGATGATTTCGGCGACCCGTGGATCGGTCCGGAGGTCCGCCAGGATCTGGTCCTTGTAGTCCACGCCGGCTTCGTCCGCGCCGACAATGAGCCGGATGCCTGCCGGGCTCATGAGCGTGCTCCGGCTGCTTGCCGCACACCGGCGAGGTGTGGACCGAACACGCCGAACACCATGGCCAGGGACGTGGCCCCCGGGTCCGGTGTCCCCACGCTCTTTTCGGCCAGGGGGCGGGCGCGCCCCTTGAGCGGCCGAAGGGCCTCGGTGGCCTGCGCCGCGGCGGTGGCCTCGCGCGCCGCTGCTGCCCAGCAGGCATCCGTGCCGGCGCCTTCGCCGGCCAGCCGGCTGAAGGTCTCGGTGAACGGGACAAGAGCGTCCACCATTGTCTTGTCGCCAACATCGGCCTTGCCGAGCTCCGCGATCCGGGCGGCAAAAGCCGCCACGGTCGCCGCGAGTTCGGACGCCCCGGGCGCGTGGTCGTTGCCGAGGGACTCGCCGAAGGCCCGCAGGCCGGCGCCCCACAGCACGCCGGAGGTGCCGCCGGCGCTGTCGGCCCAGGCATCGCCGGCGGCGGCCAGGACGGCGCCGGCTCCGGCGCCGCGGGACGCAGCGCCGGAGGCGGCGGCACAGGCTGCGTCAATGCCGCGGACCATCCCCCGCCCGTGGTCGCCGTCGCCGGCGATGGCGTCGAGATCGCCGAGGGATTTCTCGGCGTGGTGGAGTGCGTCCCGGGCCGCCGCCAGGGCGGCGATGCAGCGCAGCGCGTAATCACGTGAAGCGTCGGCCGCAGCGAAGGTCTCCGGTGTCGTGGTGTCCTCGTCCGGCGTCGGCTCCTCCGCCGCTTCGCCGGGGAGGGCTGCGTTGCCCCGCCGGTACGCAGGGGTCTCGGCGGGAGCGGTCCAGAGCGGTTCGAGTTCGTCATCGAGCCATGTGACGGTCAGTGAGACGCCGGCCATGTCCAGGCTCGTGACGAGCTCGCCGACCTCCGGCATCACCAGTGTGTAGCCTGCGGCGCGAAGCAGCGGGGCGACGGTCAGCCACAGCACGAACAGCTCTTCCTGTTTCGTGGAGCCGAGCCCGTTCAGGAGCACGGCAATCCGCCGGCCGGCACCGTGCGGCGTCTCCGCAAGCACGCGCGCCACCAGTTCCTCGCCCAACTCCCGCGCCGGCGGCAGTTCGGTGTCGAACAGTCCGGGCTCGCCGTGGATACCCAGGCCGAGCCCCATCATTTTGTCCTCCAGCGTGAACAGCGGAGCGTCGGCGCCCGGAAAGGTGCAGCCGCTGAACGCGCTGCCGATGCTGCGCGTCAGGTCGTTGGCCTTGCGGCCCAGGCGGACAACCTCGGGCAGGGTCTCGCCGGCCTCGGCGGCGGCGCCCATGATCTTGAAGACGGTGAAGTCGCCGGCGATGCCGCGGCGCTTGCCGGCTTCCGACGGCGGTRCGCTGGCGATGTCGTCCATCACGAGAACGTTGTCCACTTGGATCCCTTCGGCGGCCAGCCGCTCGCTGGCCAGGCCGAAGTTCATGACGTCACCGGCGTAGTTGCCGTAGGTGAACACCACGCCGGCGCCGCTGTCCGCGGCCTTGGCAACGGAATACGCCTGCTGCGCGGACGGCGAGGTGAAGATGTTTCCGACGACGGCGCCGTCGGCCATGCCGGTGCCGATGAGCCCAGCGAAGGCCGGGTAGTGCCCCGAGCCGCCGCCGGCCAGGACGGCCACCTTCGGCTTGCGGGGCCGGTGCCTGCGGACGGCGCCGCCGGGCACCTGGCGGACCAGGCTGGCATGGACGTCGCAGAAGCCGGCGAGGGCTTCCTCGGCGAAATCGGAYGGGTCGTTAAAGATTCTTGTCATGATGGGCTCTCTMAGCTGAACTCGGTCGTCTGCCGCTCTGTCCAATAGACGTTGAGGCTGCTAGTGKATGTGGCTTCCGCCGTTAATGTCGATGGTGGTTCCGGTGAGGTAGGCGGACTCCTCGGAGGACAGGAAGGTGATGACGGCAGCGATTTCCTCGGTGCTGGCGTTGCGTCCGAGCGGGATACCGGCGTTGATGGCCGCTTCCTGCTCCTCGGTGCTGCCCACGCGGATGTTGGTGTCCACAGCGCCGGGGGTGATGGCGTTGACGGTCACGCCGGTGCTTCCGAGCTCACGGGCCAGGGCCTTGGTGAAACCCAGGATCGCGGCCTTGGCTGCGGAGTAGGGGACCTTGCCGAAGACGCCGCCGCCGCGCTGCGCGGACACGGAGGACATGTTCACGATCCTGCCCCAGCCGCTGGCGATCATGTCKGGCAGGAACGCCTTGGTGACCAGGTAGGTGCCMGTGGCGTTGACGGCCATGACCTTGTTCCAGAGCTCGAGGGTGGTTTCCAGGAACGGCACCGGCGAGGTGATGCCGGCGATGTTGGCCAGGGCGCCGACGGCGGGCAGGTTGCCGGCGCTGACCTCGGCGGCCACGGCCTGGTGGGCGGCGCTMACGGAGTCCTCGTTGGCGACGTCGATCTCGTGGCCKAAGGCGGGAACGTTGAATTCGTTGCCGATGTCCGCGGCGACCTTGGCGGACTTCTCGCCGTCGAGGTCCAGGATCACCACGGCCCAGCCCTGGTTGGCGTAGCGGCGTGCGGTGGTGATGCCGATGCCCCGGTCCGAGGTTGCCCCGGTGAGGACGGCGGTGCGCTGGATGGTGGTGCTCATGATGCTCCTTGGAGTTGGTGTGGTGTCTCTTTGATGGAATCGATTGCTCCAACAGCGCCGTTTTGGCGGTCCAAAACGGCCGTTTCGGAGCAGTCGATGGGTCAGATGAGGTCTGTGATGAAGCTGCCGGCCTTGGCGGCTGCTGCCGGGCGTTCGTCGTGGGTGACGTCGCGGGTCTCCAGCTCCAGGGAGAAATGGCCGGCGTAGCTGTGGGCCGCGAGTGCGCTCAGGCCGGCGGCGAAATCTGCGTCGCCGTTGCCGATGCTGAGGTTGATGTTCCCCGGCACGGCATCGCGCAGGTGGACGTGGGCGATCCGGCCCCGGTGCCGCTCAAGGTAGTCCAGCGGGTCCTCGCCGGCGGCCACGATGTGGCTGAAGTCCATGACGATCCCGACGCCGGATCCGGCCAGCCGCTCTGCCAGCAGTYCCGCGCGCTCCGGGTTCCAGCAGAAGCGCAGGAAGTGCAGTGACTCGGTCCAGAGCTCGACGCCGAACTCGTCGGCGCGTCGCCTGGCCCCGAGGAGCTGAGCGGCAATGGTGTCCAGATCCTCGTCGATGCTGCGGACCGGCTCGTGGCCGAGGGCGCCGCAGGGCAGGACCAGGGCCTTGGCGCCAATTCCGGCCGCCAGGGTGAGGAGGGCGTCAAGGTGCCGGTTCCGGGCGGACTGCGCGTCGGCGTCGAGCACGGCGTTCAGGTCCCCAATGTCTCCGTTGACCGAACGGACACGCAGCCCGGAGGCAACGACGTCGTCCGTCACGGCGGCGACGGCAGCGGCGTCAAGGTCGTAGGGAACGTGGTCGCACACTCCGGGAAGGGCGCCGAGATCGATTTCCTCGAAACCCAGGTCTGCGATGGTCTGCAGGGCCGTGGGCAAGTCCTGGTGGCGGAAGCTGATGGACGAGCAGCCGAGTCGGGAATTGAACATCGTCGTTAATCCTCTGGTCGTGCCCCGAGGGCGGTGGTGATACGGACCACACTACAAAGTCGACTGTCAACAGTCAACCTTTGAAGTTGACTGTTGACATTGCTTATGTCGCGGGTCACACTGGCGTATCATCTGTTAACAGTCGACAGTGTTGGCGCTGAAGCGTCGGCAGCTCTCTTCGAAAGGGATTGACATGAGCAACGAAGCTCTCACCATGCGAGGCCCCGTGCATGGCACMAAGGAAGCGAAACGGGTCGCGATCGGCTCCAGCGTCGGCGCAGTTATCGAAACCTATGACTTCATCGGCTTCGGCACGGCAGCAGCCCTGTACTTCGGTACGGCTTTCTTCCCCACGGGCGACCCGGTGACCGGAACCCTGGCCGCCTTCGCCACCTTGGGTGTCGGCTTCGCGGCCCGTCCCATTGGCGGCATCATTGGCGGCCACCTCGGTGACAAGCTCGGTCGCAAACCGGTCCTGGTGGCCTCCCTGATCCTCATGGGCGTCGCCACCTTCGTCATCGGCCTGCTTCCCACGTACAGCCAGGTCGGCCTGATGGCTCCTGCTTTGCTGGTGTTCGTCCGCATCGTCCAGGGCCTGGCCTTCGGCGCGGAATGGGGCGGCGCCATCCTCATGAGCTACGAACACGCGCCGTGGAAATCCAAGGGCAAGTACACCGGCATGGTCCAGGCCGGCTTCCCGGTCGGGCTGCTGCTGGCCAACCTGGTGTTCCTCTTCAGCGTCCAGCTCGGCGGCGAACTCGCCTGGCGCATTCCGTTCCTCGCCAGCATCGTGCTGGTCGTCGTCGGCCTGATCATCCGCTCCAAGGTCCCCGAGTCCCCGGTCTTCGACGAGGTCAAGGACAGCGGCAACATCGTGAAGTCACCCATCACGGAAGTCCTCAAGACCGACTGGCGCAACATCGTCAAGGGCATCGGGCTCCGCATCGCCGAGACCGCAGGCTACGCCGTGTCCATCACTTACATGATTTCCTACCTGAACAGCCAGCACCTGGCCGACAAGACCCAGACACTCGTCGCACTGTGCATCGCCTCCGCGATCGGCATCTTCGCCACGCAGGCCTGGGCACGACTGACCGACAGGATCGGCCGGCGCCCGCTCTACATCTGGTCCTGCGCCTTCGCGGTGGCCTTCGCCGTGCCGATGTTCCTTTTGGTCAACACCGGCTTGTTCATCTTCATCATCGCCACCCTCGTGATCTCCTACGCCGTGTGCCAGAACTCGCTCGCCGGCGCCCAGGGCGCCTGGTTCCCGGAGCTCTTCCAGGCCAAGACCCGCGCCTCCGGCGCCTCGCTGGCCTACCAGATCTCGGCCATGGTCTCCGGCTTCACCCCGTTCATCACCACCCTGCTGTTCGTCAGCTTCGGCTGGATGGGCCCGGCACTGCTCTTCGGCACCTACGCCGCCATCGGCCTCTGGGGCGCCCTCGCCACCCGGGAAACCTGGGGCAAGCGCGAACGCCAGCTCGCGGACGAGGCCACCAAAAGCACCCCCGCCCACGTGACCGCGTAGGCACCTATCCCGGACGCCGTCGACGGCCTCCCGCAGTAGCTCGTCACGTCACTTTTGAAAGGCAGAATTGTGGTTCTCACACAGGAAAAAGCAGCCCGGGGCAAAGCCTCCGACGTCGAGGCAGCACGCCTTGAGCGGGTCGAGGGGGCCGCGTTCYGGATCCGGCACCACGCCCTGAACATGGGCGAGGTCCAGGGCCAGGGCTATGTCGGCCAGGCMCTCGGCGCGGCCGACATGCTGGCGGTTGTCTATGCGGACCAGCTCAGGTTCCGCGCCGACGATCCCGGATGGGACGGGCGGGACAGGTTCCTGCTCTCCACAGGCCACTACGCGATCGGCCACTACGCGGCCCTCGCCGAGGCCGGGACCATCCCCGTCGAGGAACTGGAGACCTACGGCTCGGACAATTCCCGGCTGCCGATGTCAGGGATGTCCACCTACACTCCCGGCATGGAGATCTCCGGCGGCTCCCTCGGCCACGGCCTCTCGATCGCCGTCGGCGCCGCCCTGGGCCTGCGGTACCAGGGTTCGGGCGCCCGGGTCTACAACTTCCTCTCCGACGGCGAACTCGACGAGGGCTCCACGTGGGAGGCCGCCATGGGCGCGCACCACCACCAGCTCGGCAACCTCACCGCCATGGTCGACATCAACGCCCTGCAGGCCGACGGGAAGACCGACACCGTGYTGCGCACCGAACCCGTCACCGAAAAGTGGGAGGCGTTCGGCTGGTACACCCAGCGCGTGGACGGGAACGACGTCGGCGCACTGCTGGCCGCGTTCGACAACGCCGCTGCCCAGGCGGCCGCCGCCGGACGTCCCTCCGTGATCCTGTGCGACACCAAAGTGGGACGCGGCGTTCCACTGCTCGAGGACCGCGAAAAGGCGCACTTCATGCGCATCGAAGAACACGAATGGCAGCTCTGCCKCGAGCAGCTCACCGCAGGATACGAAGGAAAGGCCGCACGATGAGCACCGCCACAACACCGAAGCTGAAGACGTCGGCCATGATCGCGTCCTTCGCGGACCCGGGCCAGAAGACCGCGTCCGCACCGTTTGGGCACGCCCTGGTCAAAGCCGCACAGGAGAACGACAAGATCGTGGGCCTGACCGCGGACCTGGGCAAGTACAYGGACATGCATATCTTCGCCCAGGCCTTCCCGGAACGGTTCTTCCAGATGGGCATGGCCGAGCAGCTGCTCTTCGGCGCGGCGGCCGGGCTGGCGGAAACGGGCCTGGTCCCGTTTGCATCCACATACTCGGTGTTCGCCGCCCGGCGCGCCTACGACTTCCTGTGCCTGGACGCCGCCGAGCCGAACCTCAATGTCAACATCGTGGGCGGACTCCCCGGGCTGACCACCGGCTACGGCCCCAGCCACCAGGCCACCGAGGACATGGCGATCTTCCGCGGCATGCCCAACCTGACGATCGTGGATCCGTGCGACTCCCTCGACATCGAGCAGGCCGTCCCCCAGCTGGCGGCCAGCGAGGGCCCCACGTACCTGCGCCTGCTGCGCGGCAACGTCCCCACGGTGCTGGACGAGTACGACTACACGTTCGAACTCGGCAAGGCGAAAGTCCTGCGCGGGGGCAATGACGTCGTCTTCATCTCCAGCGGACTCATGACCATGCGGGCACTTCAGGCGGCCCAGGCGCTGGCCGCGCACAACGTGGACGTCGCCGTCGTCCATGCCCCCACCATCAAGCCGTTCGACTCCGCAACGGTCCTGGCCGAGCTGAACACGGACCGCCTCGCTGTCACGCTGGAGAACCACAGCGTGGTGGGCGGCCTTTTCGAGACCGTCGCCTCGGCCGTGGTCACGGCGGGACTCGGCAAGCGGGTGGTGCCGGTGGCGCTGCCTGATGAGTTCCTMGACGCCGGGGCGCTGCCGACCCTGCACGAACGCTACGGGCTTTCGGTGCAGCGGATCGTCGCCAAGGTCCTCGCCGAACTGGGCTAAGCCCGAGGAAGAGTCGCCGCGCGGGGCCGGCAGCCGCCGGTCCCGCGCGTGTGCCGTACCATCAACTGTTAACACACCAACTGTAGACAGTTGACCACTGACAGTGAGGACATACMATGGCCGGAGCAACAGCCCCGCTGCTCGGACTCGAAAAGAAGAGCCTTCGCGAGCAGGCGCTGTCCGCCCTACGCACGGCGATCACGAGCGGTGAACTTGAGCCCGGCCGGCATCTGGTGGAGACCGAACTATCCGACATGCTCCAGATCAGCCGGGGAACGCTGCGCGAGGCCCTGCGGCAGCTGGAGCAGGAAGGGCTGCTCTCGGCCGGAGCGCGGGGACGGCTGTCCGTACGGCATMTGGACAGCAAGGAAATCCGGGATATCTACGCCGTTCGGGCGGCGCTGGAGTCGCTTGCGGTCCGGACGCTGTGTGAACTGCCGGACCGGATCCCGGTGATCGCGTCCCTGCGCTCGGCGATCGACGCCATGGCGGCGGCCGAGGAGGGGACCCTGCAGGAACGGATTGAGTCCGATCTTGAGTTCCACCGGACGATGTGCCGGCTGACTGGAAACGAGACCCTGCTGCACTCCTGGGAATCGCTGGAGGGCTCCATCCGGATGTCGATCATGTTTGCCGGGATCGAACGGGCCGTCAAGAACATGAGCGTTGACCGGCACCACGACATCGTCGCCGCGATCGAGACCGGCGACGCAGTGCTGGCGCGCGCCACCATCCTCGAACACATGGACGTCGCCGCGGCGAACCTCGTCGCGTAGCCGGCGTCAGTAGTCCACGATCGCGCCGGCGGAGATGTTGACCGTCGCGTCGGTGATGGCTGCCGCCTTATCCGAAACGATGAACGAGGCCACGTTCCCGACGTCTGTCAGGGTGGCCGTGCGGTTCAGATGGGCCGTTCTGGCGATCTCCACCACGATCTCTTCCCGACCTTCGGCCTGCCACGGGATGGTTTCGATAATGCCGCCGGTCACCATGGTGACCACGCGGATACCGTGCTTTCCCAGCTCGAGGGCCCATTGCCGGCGCAGTCCTTCCATCGCGTCGAGCGCCACCTTGAACCCGCCGAGGCCCGGTACGGTCTGCGGGCCCGAGCCGCCGAACATGAGCACCACGCCGGAACGCTGTTTGACCATGTGGGCGGCGGCCGCGCGGGTGGTGAGAAAGTGGGTGCGCGCAGCCAGGCTGATCGGCCGGGTGAAGTCGTCCACATCAATGTCCATGAGCGGCTCCTGAACATCTCCAAACGAGATCACGTTGAAGGAGATGTCAATCCTCTTGCTCTTCTTCGCCACCCGGTTCACGAAGGCATCCACCTGCTCTTCGTCCAKGGCATCGACGACGGCGGTCTCCGCCGTGCCGCCGGCCTCGCGAATGTCCCGGGCCACTTTCTCCAGTCGCGCTTCGGTCCTGCCGGCGATGTGGACGGACGCGCCTTCGGCCGCGAATGCCCTGGCCACCGCCCCGCCGACCGCCCCGCCGCCGCCGTAGATCAGTGCGGTCTTGCCGTGCAGCAAGCCGTTGTCCGGAAGCCCGTTATTCAGCATGGTCGCCTGCCTAGTGCCGCGAAGTTCGTGAATTCCCTCAACTATGTTCTTGCCGGGCGTCGGTGGCAAGAGGCCCGGCGCCGCGCGGACCGTCGCGGGACAACACCGGGCAGGGGCCGGGGCAACGCCGGGACCCGGCCAGGTGCCCCCCAAATGCTTACGCCTGGCCGAATCACGCCGTGCCTGACGGCTCACCGCCGTCCTGCCAATAAGGAATTGGACACGTCCAATTCMTCGCCCTGAGCGTAACCGGAACAGATTAGACATGTCCAATCTGTTAGAATTGCACGCGAACTGACGACACGTGAAGAGCCGCGCCCGACGATATTCGCTTGATGAAAGAAGCCACTGTGAGCAGTGACCAGTCGACCTMCGCACCGGGCCTAGCCCTCGCCCGCAAACTGAACATTCTCCTGGATACCGCTGAGGCCGAGGGCCGGAAAATCACGTTCAATGACGTCAGGGACGCCATGTCCGACGCCGGGACGCCGCTCTCCCGCGCCAGATGGCACTACATGCGATCGGGCACCGGCCCCGCCGTCAAGAAGGTCGAACTCCTGCAGAACCTGGCCAGGTTCTTCGGCGTGAACGAGAACTACCTGGTCGATGGTGACGACGAACTTCCGCCCCGGGTGGAGGCTCAGCTTGAATTGCTAGCCTCGATGCGGGCCAACAAAGTCCGCAACTTTGCCGCCCGCCAACTGGACGGCCTCTCCCCCGAAACCCTGCTCCAGATCCGGGACCTGATTGACGAACAGCTCTCGCGCGGGGATACGGACGAGCCCTGAGTAAGCCGCCAACTATGCTTTGACCTGCGCTGATATGCTTCTGGCGAAGCTTGGCGACTATGGTCGCGACCACGCTGACGCTCTATCAACCGCCAAGGACTCGGTACATGGATTACGACGCCGCCCGGTCGCGGGCACGGGAAGCGGAAGCCGGCCTCTCCATCGCCGAGCMGGTGTCCCTTGCCTCAATCCAGAGACACCTCGAACGGCAGCGGGGCCGMAAGATCGTCATCAACCCCATCGAGGGGGCAACAGACAAAGTCTGCGGGCTGTGGTTCGGGCTGKACCACATAGACCTGATCCTGCACGCACGGGCAGCCTCCGAGGTTCACCGGCAGCAGATTGTCCTCCACGAGTTTGCCCACATGGTCTTGCGCCACGAGCAGGAAATCGTCTCCCCCGAATACGCCGGCACATTCTTTCCGGACCTCAATCCAGAGCGCGTCGTCAGGGCACTCAGGCGGACCGACTTCCTCAATGAGGTCGAGGTCACCGCGGAGCTCTTGGCCGACMGCCTCGCCGCACGCATCCGCCGTTCCCAGGACCGCTCGGGCGGTCAACCGGGGAACTTTAGCTCCGTGTTCGGATGATTCAACTCATCACGGCTGCGGTCCTGTTTGTTCTCGCCGCAGCCCGCATCCCGGCCATGGTCCGGAAGGGCCGGGACACCGTCCTCCTTGCGGCCTTGTTCKCCGGTGCCGGCTCGGTGCTAATGTCGCCAGCCGTGTACGCCGCGGCGGATCACCTCGTCGGTGGCATCAACCTCGCCAACCTTGCCATGCATTCCTCATTGATCGTCGGACTCTGGTACCTCCGGCGGGCAGTCCTCGAAGCGATCATGCCGGCCGACATGCGCCGGGCGCTGATCCGTACGCTGCCGCTGGTGCTCACATTGGCGCTGCAATCGGTGTTCTTCGCCCTAACGGGGCCCACCACGACGACCGACAGCTGGGGTCTGTACCATAACCGGCTGCCGGCAGGTTTGTTTTCCGCCGTACTGATCGTCTTCATAGGGTGGGTCTGCTCCGGCGTCGCCATCGCGTGCTTCCGCTACATTCCTCGGATGCGGCGATCGTTCAAGGCAGGCTTCACCATGGTCGGCGCCGGCTGCATCCTCGGCCTGATCGTGTCGATCAAGGTCACCATCGGACTGCTCTCCATCCCCTTGCCGGTGCTCAATGCGGTGCCGATCCCCTCCGACGCCGTCATCCGAGTCGTGGAGATGCTCACCTTCATCCTGGTCGGGGCGGGACTGACGGTACCCGCCATGGCCGGCCGGATCATCCGCAAACGGCAGGCCCGTTGGGAGACCGATACCCTCGCCGGCGTCGAACCCATCAGGGAACGGGTTCTGCAGAATGTGGGCCCCGAACGTGTCCTCGAAAACGACCCTTCCGCGCCGGTCCGGGAACGGCTTCACCGGATGATCGTCGAGGTCTGGGACGCCGAGCTCGCGTCCGGCGGAACCCTGACTCCGGGAGAGCGGACTTTCCTCCTTGCTGCGGAAGAGCAGCTCGATTTGAACCGGCTTCCGTGACAAGGCGCATGGCTACACCCTGGACCAGATCGGCCCCGGGGCCATCACCAGCGTGACTCGGCGCTAGGTTCCGGGAGGGCCGCCAGGCACTCCTCCACTGGGCCCTTCAGCCTTGGGCCCTTCACCACCAGCGCCAGCTGGCAGTTTAGGGTCGCTCTGGCCGCCCTGGTTTTTGGAGACTTCAGGGGTTTCGGGGGGTTCA
Organism: Arthrobacter sp. 10T413_2; assembly: GCF_056394205.1. NCBI lineage: Bacteria > Bacillati > Actinomycetota > Actinomycetes > Micrococcales > Micrococcaceae > Arthrobacter > Arthrobacter sp. 10T413_2. The sequence goes on from NZ_JBFTHK010000038.1 coordinate 23,987, forward strand.
GCGTTGACCGCGGCCGCAGGGCCACCGATGCCGTAGAAGCCCGTCGGGCCACCAGCCGGCCCGCCAGCCTCACCGGACGGGGGTTCGCCGGGCGATCCGCTTGGAACCTCACGATCGGGTGCCGGGCCTGGACCTGGCGCTCCTGGAGGATACGGGGATGGACCGGGGGCCGGATACGGGGCTGCCGCGGCGGACCCGGCCGGGGGTCCGGCGTAAGGCCCGGCTGGCGGGCCGGAATAAGGTCCGGCCGGGGGTCCGGCGTAAGGCCCGGCTGGCGGCCCGACGGCGGGACCGCCATAAGGCCCGACCGAGGGTCCGGCGGGCGGGCCGGCATAAGGCCCGACCGGGGGTCCGGCATAGGCCGGCACCGGCATGTCGCCCGGATCGACGGGACCCATATCGAGGTGGAACGGCGGATATTCATCCCGCATCAGGGATACGTATGCGATGACGCGGTAGATCCAGCGGTTCAGGCCGAGCAGCAGATCGAACAAACCCCGCCAGTATTGGCCGGTGAACAACAGGATCACACCGGCAATGAAGACCAGCAGCCCCAGGAGCGAAATGCCCACGCCTTCCTGCACCCAGCGCCCATCCCGGACCTCCCATGACCTCGCCGTCCCGGTCAGCACGCCGATGATCAGCAGATGCGGAATGGCCAGCAGCCACGATTTCACGAAGATCAGGCCGCGGGAAAGCCGTTCGGGATAGTCGACGTCGAAGTCTGCCGGGTAGTTGGTGCGCGCCAGGGTGAAGGGCGGATAGGCATCGGTGCCGATGGCGCTGAAGGCATAAAAGGCCACACGCCAGTTCCAGCGGATCACGCCGACATTGAAGTCGAACAGTGAGCGTGGGTAGCGGCCCGTAAACAGGATCGCGAACCAGGCCACAAGAGTGACGACGCCGAAAGCGAACCAGAGGAAGAACAGCACGATGCAGTGCGGAATGGCCAGGAACCACTTGACGAGCCACATCCAGCGGGACAGGTTCGGGTCGAGGTAGCCGTTGAGGCGGGCCGGATACACATAGTGCGAGGGGGCGCCCGGAGGCACCGGATAGGGCGTTCCCGGCGCGGCCGCGTAGGCAGCTACGGCGCCTGGCGGGGTTGCGGAGGCCCCTGCCCCGCCCGGCGGCACTGCACTGTTCAACTGCCCTGGGGCCCCGGGCGGGTACGCACCCACCGGCTGCGGCTGGCCGGGCTGGGGCGGCAGGTTGCCGGGAGGGACGCCACTGCCMGGCCCGCCTCGGCCGKACCGTGCGGCGCGGCCCAGGCCGGCGGCGCCCAGCACGATCAGCGGCAYCCCGATCAGCAGCATCACAAGGCCGCCGATCAGCAGGCCGATGAAGATCGGCCACAGCAGGTCGGAGCGTGCCCCTGCCTGCAGATTTACCGCCACCGGGCCACTCGCGTCCGCATTCATGACCACGACGGCCCAGCTTCCGGAGCGCAAGTTCCAGGTGAGTTCCTGTTCACCCGGGCCCGTGGCGGTCGMGGCCCAGAAGCTCTGCTGCGCCGGATCGGCCGGGGGCTTGAATCCGTCCACATCGCGGTAGATAGTGCGGAAGGGATCGAACCTGACGTCKACGATCTCCGTATGCCGGACCCCGGCCAGGTACGCCGCGACGTCGGCCCGCGGGGCAATTCCGATGAAGATTTCCTTGCCGGGGTCGTTGGTGGAGCCGCGGAGCAGCAMGCTGCCTGCAAGGTCCACGGGGGTGCCCTCGGGCAGGCCGCCGGCGGTCATGAGGTCCAGCCGCGGGGTCGTCAGGGCGTAGGAAGCGCCTGAGAACGACTCCGACGGCGTGACGAAGTACCTGCCGTCGCGCTGCTGGTAGTTGGCCCAGYCCGTGACGCCGGCGCCTGCCAGCAGTCCGAGCCCKACCAAGGCGCACAGCGCGCCGAGGACCAKCATGACAATCCGGCCTGCTTTCATGGCCGCCGTCCTTTCAGATGGTCCGCTTGCCCCGCCCGGTCGGGCAGGACTTCCGGATGCCGGGTGCGCCTGGCCGCGCCGCTACCGACCGAGCGAGGTCAGGAGGGTCTTTGCCCAACTGCCAGCCTTCTCGATTTCGCCGCTTCGCAACGGGCCCTTGGTGCCGCCTACGTAGAACGGCATGGGCTCGGAGATGATGTCGGCTCCGCCGGAACGGAGGGCATGCGTGATCTTCTTGGCGGCGTCGCCGTGGATGAACATGCGCACGCGGGTGTCGAAGGCGGCCGCCTTGACTCCCGTGAGCCGGTCCTTGCCGAGGCCCGAAAGCAGCGCGGTGACCTTCGGCGTCGGACGCCATCCGTTGATGGGACTGCCGACGACGAGGAGGTCCCCCGCCGCCAGCTCACCGGCGTTGAAGTCGTCGACCGGGACGGCCGCGGCGTCCAGCCCCTCGAGCTCACCCGCCACTGCCTCGGCTACGGCCTTCGTGTTGCCGAAGGCCGAGTCGTAGACAATGAAGGCTTTCAAGCCGTGATCACCACTTTGAGGGCCTTCGTCTMTGCCGCGCGGGCGAAGGTGTCGTAGGCTTCCATGAACTCGTCAAAGGTGAAGTGGTGGGTAGCGAAACTGTCCGCTGGGAGTTTTTGCTGCGCCACGAGCTTGAGCAGCATGGGGGTGGTGTTGGTGTTGACCAGGCCCATGCTGATGTTGATGTTCTGGATCCAGAGGTTTTCGACGTGCAGCTCCACGGCTTTGCCGTGCACGCCGACATTGGCCACATTGCCGCCGGGCCGCACGATGTCGGTGCACATGGCAAAAGTCGCCGGTACGCCGACGGCCTCGATCGCCACGTCCACGCCCTGCCCGTCGGTCAGGAGCATCACCTGTTCCTTCCAATTGGGATCGCTGGAGAGGACMACATCGGTGGCGCCGAATTCGCGGGATTTCTCCAGCCGGTTCGCGTCGAGGTCGACGGCGATGATCGTGGCGGCGCCATAGAGGCCCGCCGTGGAGATCGCGGCCAGCCCCACGGGACCTGCGCCGATCACTGCCACYGTGTCGCCGGGCTTGACCCGGCCATACTGCACGCCGATCTCAAAGCCGGTGGGCAGGATGTCCGAGAGCATGACGGCCTGCTGGTCGCTGACTCCCTCGGGCAGGAGGTGCAGTGAGTTCTCGGCGTACGGGACGCGGACGAACTCGGCCTGGGTGCCGTCGATCAGGTGCCCGAAGACCCAGCCGATGCCGGAGGTGCCCTCATCCCCCAAGCAGTGGGAGTACAGGCCGGTCTTGCAATTGGCGCAGTGCCCGCAGGACTTAATGCAGGAGATGATGACGCGGTCCCCGACCTTCAGGCTGGTCACGGACGCGCCGATCTCCGTAATGGTGCCGACCCCTTMGTGGCCCAGAATGCGTCCCTTTGTCACTGCCGGAACATCGCCTTTGAGGATGTGCAGGTCCGTGCCGCAAATCGTGGTGGTGTCCACTTTAACGATCACATCGCTAGGGCTCTGGATGGTGGGGTCGGGGACGTCGGTCCAGGATTTCTCTCCAGGGCCGCCATAGACGAGGGCTTTCATACGTGCTCCTTGGTTTTGAGGATAGTMGGCGGATCCACGATGCGCAGCCGGCACGGCGTTACCGAGTCGTCGATGCCGGATGACATGACTGAGCGACGGGCATGCTCGTAGAGTTCTTCAATGGCATCGTCCGTCACGCAGGAGTGGGCGAGGTCCACCACGATTTCGTACCCGGGGAGTTTGGCTGCCACGCGGCGGCAGACAACATAAAGGGCCCGGATATTTGCGGGCGTGACGACGCCCCGCACGTTGACCCTCGCCGACTGCTCAATGGCGTCGATCCGAATAAGGACTTTGATGCGGGGATCCCCATGCGAGGGGTGCGCGTAGTAGGCGCTGGATCGGTTTCCGTATTGCCTGTGGGTCACGTGAGGTCAGAGCTCCCGCGCAGCCCGTGAGCGGACTTAAGAAGGTAAAAATCGCTGGCAACAGTCATTTTGGCTTTGGTCTCCGGCCCTGTTCCCGCCGACGCGGGAAAGCGCAGAATGCCCTTTTCCTTCCCCAAGGTTTGAGCGAGACCGTGCAACTGATAAGCAAGCGGTTCTTCCCCCAATGGCCGTGCAGGAACCGCCCCAAATTCAGCTTGGGGGGTGGGCGATGCAGGGGTAAGGGGCGAAAGTCCCGTGTGGGCGTCTTTGGGTCCTTCGGCGTTCCACGCCTAGCCTGTTGTCTATGGCTGAACAGCTCGTGCAACGCTTCGCGCCCAATCTTGCCCCCGACGTCGTGCTGACGGCAGCGCGTCAGCCCGGGGACCAAACATGCTCCGATGTGCATATACGAAACGGCGCCGTTGTGGCGATTAGTCCGTCAACCGAAACTCCCGGAATTCCCGCTGGCGCCCGGGTGGTCGACTTGGACGGCCGCTTCATCATTCCGGGACTGTGGGATGAGCATGTCCACATGACGCAGTGGGCCCTGGCCTCCAATCGGCTTGATCTCTCCGGCGCGGACTCGGCACGCGAGGCGGCCGCCGTCGTCGGTGCGCACCTCGCCGGGGGCGACCTTGCCGGGGCTCACCTGGCCGGGGCCGGCGGCGTGGACGCAGCTGCGGGTACTGTCCAGACGTTGGTGGGAGTCGGTTTCCGTGATGCCGTCTGGACGGACCTGCCCGGCCTGGACCTCCTCGACGGCGTGACGCACGKCCGGCCGACGGCCCTGATCAGCCACGATCTCCACAGCGTCTGGCTTAACTCCGCGGCGGCCCGGCGGTACGGCGTGCAGGTGGACGCGGGCGGCCTGCTTCGGGAAGAACCGGCGTTTGCCCTGACCCGCGAACTCGGCACGATTCCGGACACGGTGGTGGATCCGTGGGTGCGGAAGGCGGCCCAAGCCGCTGCCGCGCGGGGCGTGGTAGGGATCGTGGACTTCGAGATGACGTGGAATCGCGACCCTTGGCTGCGGCGGATCTCCGGCGGCTTCGATGCGCTCCGGGTCGAAGCGGGGGTGTACCCGCAGGATCTGGACAGGGCCGAGGCCGAGGGGCTGCGGACAGGCTTGAAGGTAGCCGGCGGCGGCGGACTCCTGACCGTGGGCCCGCTGAAGGTGCTGATCGACGGCTCGCTCAATACCCGCACCGCATACTGCGTTGACCCGTACCCGAACGGCGGCCGCGGCCTGCTGACGGTGAGCGAAGCAGAGTTGCTCGCCCTGCTGCTCCGGGCGCGGCAAGCAGGATTCGTGCCKGCCGTCCACGCGATTGGCGACGCGGCCAACCGCGTGGCGCTGGACGCGTTTGAGGCGGCAGGAATTGCCGGACGGGTGGAACATGCCCAATTTGTCCGGAACGAGGATTTCGCCCGCTTCGGCCGGTTGGGCGTGATCGCGAGCGTCCAGCCGGCGCATGCCCTCGATGACCGCGACGCAGCCGAGGCGAACTGGCCCGGCCGCACGGACCGTTCCTTCCCGCTGCGTTCGTTGGTGGTCGCCGGTGCCAGGCTCGCCCTCGGCTCCGACGCCCCGGTGGCTCCGCTGGACCCCTGGACCGCCATGTCAGCCGCAACAGCGCGCGCCCGGCAGGACGGTCGCGGACCCTGGCATGCCGAACAGGCCMTCACCCGGCACGAGGCCCTCACCGCGTCAACGCGCGGGCGGGGCAGGATTCGGGTCGGGGATCCGGCGGATCTCGCGGTGCTCGACGTCGACCCGCTGACTGCCTCCGAGGCGGAGTTTGCCGCGATGCCGGTGGCCGCCACGCTGATAGCGGGGAGATTTACGTTCGGCGGCGTTTAACTATTGACCGCGACGGCGTCTGGCTGKCGACTAGTCTTTGCCCTTGACCCGCGCCCGGACCAGGTTGGCGTACGGCAGGCGGCCGTACTCCTCCACGAACGCCGCGTGATAGCCGGCCTCGGCCGCGTTGAGCTGCTCAACAGGGAGCTCTTTCCACGCGATGGTCAGTGACCCTGCCGCGGCGAGCTGCCAGATGAGCCGGCCCTCCCAGTGGCCGGGCGGCTTGCCGGCGCCGAAGTCGACGAATTCCTGAATCTGCCGCCGCAGCCCGCGGTTGCCTTTGCTCCCGGGGCCGGCCTTGCCCACGAAGAGGACGTCGGCGTCGTCGACCCATTCGGCGTCGAGCGCTTCCTCTTTCAGGGTGGGGTCCTTCTTCTTGAAGACGCCGGCCGTGCTCCTGGCCAGGAACTGCGGGCGGTACCCTTCAGGCTTTAGCACCGCGAAGATTCCGGGTTTCTGTGGGATCCGGTTGATGTCAAGATCCCCGAGCAGCCGGAATCCGGTGAACCCGTCCTTTTTCAGTGACTGTCTGTTGATCGGCATGGATTCCTTGGATCGGGCGGGGCGTTCCTTCGAAGCTTACCGACGCGCGAGTTCGGCGGCCCTCATTTTGTCAGTGGTCGACACGACACTGGATTCATGGACGGCAAGCAGGGGCCCGACATGGTTCCGACCACACTTCGCGGCGGTTTCACCTGCTGCCTCTCTGCCCKCCCCGCGACGGACAGTGCCGGGCTGATCGACCAGATCCGGGAACTTGAGGACTGGAAATCCGCCGCGGCCGCACAACAGGCCCGCCTGAGCGTGGCCTTCGATGCKCTGCAGCGCCGCGAGCAGGCTGCCGCGGGGGTCCCGGCCGACAAGCTCGGCGCCGGTGTCGGCGCGCAGATCGCCCTGGCCCGGCGCGAATCCCCCGCCAAAGGCGGACGGCTCCTGGGCCTGGCCAAAGCCCTCGTGACCGAAATGCCGCACACCMTCACCGCCCTGGAAACCGGGATCCTCAACGAATGGCGCGCCACCTTGCTCGTGCGCGAAACCGCCTGCCTGACCGCCGCCGACCGGGCCGGGGTCGATGAGGAATTGGCTGCCGACACCGGCGCCTTCGCCGGGGCCGGTGACCGGGGCCTGATCGCCGCGGCCCGCAGCGCCGYCTACCGGCGCGACCCGCGCTCCGTCRCCGACCGGGCCGCGCACGCCGCCACCGACCGGCACGTCAGCCTCYGCCCGGCCCCGGACACCATGACCTGCCTCACCGCCCTGCTCCCCGTCGCCCAGGGCGTGGCGGTCTAYAACGCCCTGACCCGGCACGCCGAGACCCTCCGCGCCACGGGCGACCCCCGCACCCGCGGCCAGGCCATGGCCGACACCCTGGTCGAACGCACCACCGGCACCCCCGGCGGGATCGCCGGCATCGAACTCCAGCTCATCATGACCGACCGCACCCTCTTCCAGGCCGAYAGCGAACCCGCAAGGCTCCCCGGCTACGGCACCGTCCCCGCCAGCTGGGCCCGGCAACTACTCACAGACACCGGCGCAGGCACTTCCGGCGGGGAACGAGACTTCAAAATCTGGCTCCGCCGCCTCTACACCCGCCCCGGCACCGGGGACCTCATCGGGATGGACTCCCGCGCCCGGATCTTCCCCACCGGACTCCGCCGCTTCATCCAGGCCCGCGACGACACCTGCCGCACCCCCTACTGCGACRCCCCGATCCGGCACCTGGACCACATCATCCCCTGGCATAACGGCGGACACACCACGCGCACCAACGGCTCCGGACTCTGCGAAGCCTGCAACCACACCAAAG
>NZ_JBFTHK010000039.1:0-30858 GCF_056394205.1 Arthrobacter sp. 10T413_2
AGCATAAGCAGCAGGAGGATGACTCCGATCTCGCCGGAAAGATGGGCGAACTCGTGCATGCCTTCGAGCTTGACGAKGCCTCCGGMGCCGAAGAACAGACCGCCCACCAGGTAGAGCGGAATGGGGGACATGCCGATCCGCCCGGCCAGTCTGGCCAGCAGGCCGAGACAGAAGACGACAGCCCCCAGCTCGATCAGGGTCAGCGCGAGCGGATCCATCCCGCTTATCCGTTGCGAAGAATGCTGGCCGCCGTGTCCAGGCCTTCTTGGGTTCCCACTGCGACGAGGAGGTCACCGGGGTGGAGGACGACGTMGGGTCCCSGGGAGGGGAGGACCTCGCCCTCGCGCATGATGGCMACGATTGAGACGCCGCTGCGGGTCCGGATGCAGGCCTTTCCCATCGGCTGGTTGTGGAAGGGGGATTCGGCGCTGATCGAGAACTGGCGCGTCACGATGCCCGGGACTTCCCGGTGGGCTTCCGAGAGCTGCATGGCGAGGCGCTGGCCCCCCAGGAGGTTGCCCAGGGCGGCGGCCTCGTCGGCCGTCAGCGGAATGGAAGCCTGGCAGGTATCAGGATCGTCCCAGGTCGAGACGATGAGTTCCGTTTGGCCTTCACGGTATTCGACCACGCCGATSCGGCGTCCCGAGGCAGTCATGAAGTCCTTGCGCCGGCCGAGGCCGGGGAGGTCCGTCTCATCCACGTTCATATCTTCAGCCTAGTGCGCGAACCGGACATTCGGACGCCTCAGGCCGCGGGGACGACCGCGATTTCGGTTCTGTCCGGGGCCTTGACCGGCAGGAGGACGAGCAGGCCTGCAAGCAGCACCACMATGATGCCMAGGATGCCCCACCGCTGGGCCTCGCCGGTGGCCGTGAGGGGGGTGGCGACGGTGATGCACAGGGTAAAAAGGGCCGGGGCAAGGAAACTCACAGCCCGGCCTGTGGTGGCGTAGAGCCCGAAGAGCTCGCCGGATTCCCCGTGCGGGGCGAGCCGGGCGAGGTACGCGCGGGAGGACGACTGGGCCGGTCCCACGAAGAGGCACAGGAACAGGCCGAAGATCCAGAAGGTGGTGGTGCCGGCCCACGCCAGGCCGAGGAATTCGTAGCTTCCGTTGCCGAGCACCAGGATGGCGGTGCCCGCGAGCAGCAGGCCGGCCAGGGACGCGATGATCACCGTCTTCGGCCCGATCCTGTCATCCAGGAAGCCACCGAAAACGGCCCCGACGGCCGCCACGACATTTCCGAAAATCGCGAAGAAAATGACGTCCTTGAGCTCGAAACCAAAGGTTCCGGCCGCGATCACGCCGCCGAAGGTGAACACGGCGGCCAGACCGTCCCGGAAGATGGCGCTTGCGAGCAGGAAATAGATGGTGTGCGGGCTGGTCCGGTAGATCGCCTTGATGCGCCGGACCAGCAGGCCGTACGAGGCGAAGAAGCCCAGCCGCGCGCCCCGCCCGGCGCGCGGCACCTCCGGGACGGCGAAGAGTACGGGCAGGGCGAAAATGAAGAACCACAGAGCCGAAAACACTGCCACAAGCCGGATGTTCAGGCTGTCCGCGGTGGAGCCGCCAATCCAGTCGAAGCTGGGCTGGACAAAGAGTTGGAGCACAATCAGCAGCGCCACAATGCCGCCGAGGTACCCCATGCCCCAGCCGAAGCCGCTGACCTTGCCGATGTTCCGCGGGGTGGAAATCTGCGCGAGCATGGCGTTGTAGTTGACCCCCGCGAATTCGAAGAAGACATTCCCCAGCGCAATCAGCGTGACGCCGAGGAGCAGGAATTCCGGCCGCGGGAAGACGAAGAAACACAGCCCGGTCAGGACCGCGACGGCGGCCGTGTTGACCCCCAGCCACAGCTTGCGCCGGCCCCCGGTGTCCGAGCGCTGCCCGGTGACGGGGGCCAACAGGGCGATGGCCACGCCGGCAACGGCCAGCGCGGCGCCCAGGACCGCCGAGGCTTGGTCCTCGCCGCCGAAGGCCTTGGAGGTCAGGTACACGGTGAAAACGAACGTTGTCATGACGGCATTGAAGGCTGCCGAGCCCCAGTCCCATGACGCCCACGCGAGGATCCGACCCTTGTGCGAGACGGGACTTCCCGCTTCCAGTTCCGACGACGGTCGCATGGCCTCGGGGGCGGCGGCAGTGTTCATAGCCAGAATGGTAGCCGCCCCGGACACCCTCGGACTGTCCCCCGCGGGAGTCCCTGGCGGCTTTTGCTACGAATTATTCAGTGGCCGGCGTCCCTKCCAAAAGAATTTGTACACGCTTGGTAAACTGTCCGCACCGAACCTAACAAATGAACCGCCTGCTCTAACTTGCTGACAATCGAATTTCTGACGTTGCGGAGACACCAGTGATCACAGTCCTTGCCGTGCACTTTGCGGTGGCTGTCGTGGCCCCGCTGCTGTTCCGAAAGTTCGGCAGGAATTCGTTCTATGCCCTGGCCGCTGTTCCCGCGGCCTCCTTCATCTGGCTGCTCCTGCAGCACGACGCCGTTTATTCAGGTGCAGTCAATTCAGACCGCGCGATCGCCGAGGCGATCCCTTGGGTTCCCGCCCTCCAGCTGKAACTCGCGTTCCGGATGGACGCGCTGGCCTGGGTCATGTCCCTGCTGGTTCTTGGGGTCGGAGCGCTGGTGCTGGTCTACTGCGCCCGGTACTTCAAGAACAAGGACGACTACCTCGGCGGGTTCGGGGCCCAACTCCTGGCCTTCGCCGGTGCCATGTTCGGCCTCGTCACCGCTGATGACCTCCTGCTGATGTTCATCTTCTGGGAACTGACCACGGTGCTGTCCTACCTGCTGATCGGCTACGCCCGCACCAGGCTGTCCGCCCGGCGCTCGGCGCTGCAGGCGCTCATGGTGACCACTGCCGGCGGCCTGGCCATGCTCGTGGGGCTCATCATCCTGGGTTCGACAGCCGGAACCTACCGGATCCAGGCCATTCTGGACATGGCCCCCGTGCTCGTCACCGGCCCCGCGGCAGGCGCCGTGAGCGCCGCCGTCGTCCTGATCCTGATCGGTGCGATCACCAAATCCGCCCTGGTTCCGTTCCACTTCTGGCTCCCCGGCGCGATGGCCGCCCCCACGCCCGTGAGCGCCTACCTGCACGCCGCGGCCATGGTGAAGGCCGGGATCTACCTGGTGGCCCGGCTCGCCCCCGGGTTCGCCGGGGTCCCCCCGTGGCTGCCGATCGTGCTGGGCCTGGGCCTGGMGACCATGCTGGTCGGCGGCTACCGGGCCCTCCGGCAAACCGACATCAAACTCATCCTCGCCTACGGCACCGTGAGCCAGCTGGGCTTCCTKACCATGGTGGTGGGCCTCGGCACTCCCGACGCGGCGCTCGCCRGACTCGCCCTGCTCCTGGCGCACGGATTGTTCAAGGCCACGCTGTTCCTGGTGGTGGGCATCATCGACCACCAAGCGGGGACACGGGACATCCGCAAGCTCTCCGGCGTCTACGGTTCGGCCCGGGCACTGGCGGTCGTAGCGGCGATCGGCGCGGCCTCGATGGCGGGCGTACCCCCGCTGGCCGGCTACGTCGCCAAGGAATCGGTGTTCGAGGCCTTCATCCAGTACAGCTCGGAGTCCGGGACCGGGCCCTGGCTGCTGGGAGGCGTGGTCCTCGGCTCCGTCCTGACCTTCGCCTACAGCGCCCGCTTCATGTGGGGCGCCTTCGCCGTCAAGCCCGGCGTGGAGCCCACGGCATTCAAACCGATCAAACCCGCCTTCCTTGCCGCGCCGGCGACCCTGAGCCTCCTCACGATCCTGTACGGCCTGTGGCCCGCCCCCGTGGACGCCTGGATCCAGCCCTATGCGGAGCTCTTTGTGGACGGCTCCGGCTCCTCGCCCGGGCACCTGGCGCTGTGGCACGGCATCACCCCGGCCCTGGGGCTGACCGCGGTGACGTTCGCCCTGGGCGTGGCCATGTTCTACGGCCGCAACGCCGTGGCCCGGCTGCAGGCCCTGGTACCGGGCTGGATCGACGCCGACCGCGCGTACCAGCAGACGATCGGCGCGCTGGACGACACCGCCGTCTGGGTCACCGGACGGACCCAGCGAGGCTCACTGTTCTTCTACCTCTCCGTCATCCTGACCGTGGCGTTCGTCCTGCCGCTGACGGCGCTGCTCGTGGCCAACAASCCGCTCCMGCCCGGACTCTATGTCATCGATCCGGGCTCGCCGCTGCAGCTGGTGGCCGGTGCGGGGGTCGTGATCGGCKCGCTTGCCGCGGTCCGCGCCAACAAGCGGTTCCTGGCCGTCCTGATGGTGTCCGTCACCGGCTACGGCATTGCCCTGATTTTCGCGCTGCAGGGCGCCCCTGACCTCGCGCTGACCCAGATGCTGGTCGAAACGATCATCCTGGTGGCGTTCGTGCTGGCCATGCGGAGCCTCCCCGCGGGTCTGCGGGACCGCACCGGCGGGAAATACCGGGTCATCCGCGTGGTGATCGGCCTGGCGTTCGGCGCCACCATGATCTTCGTGGCCATCTATGCCCTCGGCGCCCGCGTGGCCGAGCCGGTCTCCCTGCAGTTCCCGCAGCTGGCCTACGAGGGCGGCGGCGGCCTCAACGTCGTCAACGTGACCCTCGTGGATATCCGCGCCTGGGACACCTTTGGTGAGATCTCCGTCCTGGCCCTTGCCGCCACCGGCGTGGCCAGCCTCATCTTCGTCCGGGGCCGCGGCGACCGCATCCGGACGGCCGCCACAGTCGCGGAAGGGACCGTCGGCCGGTTGACCGGGGCCCGGGGCAGCACCCGGGACGATGCCGCCCTGGCCATGAACCGTCGGTTCGCTGCAGCCACCCGGGACGCCTGGCTGGTGGCCGGCCGGACCCTGGCCCCCGAACGCCGCTCGATCATCTTCGAGGTGGTCACCCGCCTGATCTTCCACTCCATGATCGTGTTCTCCATCTACCTGCTGCTCGCCGGCCACAACCTGCCCGGCGGCGGCTTCGCCGGCGGCCTCACAGCCGGACTCGCCCTGACCATCCGCTACCTCGCCGGCGGCCGCTTCGAACTGCGCGAAGCCACGCCGGTCGGCGCCGGTACCCTGCTGGGAATCGGCCTGGCCACCGCCGCGGCCGCAGGAATGACGCCGCTGCTGCTGGGCGGACAGGTGTTCCAGAGCGCCATCGTGGAACTGTGGCTGCCCGTGTTCGGCGACATCAAGTTCGTCACCTCGACCATCTTCGACATCGGCGTGTACGTCGTGGTGGTCGGCCTGGCCCTTGACGTGCTGCGCAGCCTGGGGGCCGAAATCGACGAGCACTTCGAGGAGCAGCCCGAGCCGTCCGACGATGGGCCGTCCGACGATGCTCCGTCCGATGACGATGAGGGCGGTCTCCCGGCCGAAACAGCCGACGCGGAAACGACAGCCAGGGGGAAAGCATGAGCGTCAATCTGACCCTGCTGACGGTCATGGGGGCCCTGTACGCCTGCGGCATCTACCTCATCCTTGAACGCAGCCTCACCCGGGTCCTGCTGGGCCTCATGCTGCTGGCCAACGCCACCAACCTCCTGATCCTCGCCACCGGCGGGTACGCCGGACTCGCGCCGATCTTCGACAAGAACACCCCCGCCGGGGACTACAGCGACCCCCTGCCGCAGGCCCTGATCCTGACCTCGATCGTGATCTCCTTCGCCGTCACGGCATTCATGCTGGGCATCATCTACCGGACCTGGGTCCTGGCCCGCCAGGATGAAATCCAGGACGACGCCGAGGACCGCCGCGTCGCGGAAACCCCGAGCTTCGACGCCGAGGACGATTCCGTGATTCCGGTCGAGACCTCGGAGTTTCCGCTGGCGATGATCGGCTCCGACGGCGCCGGGCTGGTGGACACCCCTGTCGGTGGAGGTCCGGGTCCCGGATCCGGTTCCAGCCAGGGAAGCGGTGCGGCCGCGGTCATGTCCGGCGACCGCCCGGTACGGGCCGAACAGGCCGCCTMCGAAGAACAGCCCGGCTCCCTGAACGTTGACCCCAGACCGGAAGGAGGCGGACAGTGAACATCGCCAGCTTTGCCCCGCTCGCCGTCGTACTCCCCATCCTGGGCGCCGCCCTKACGTTCCTGCTGATCCGCCACCCCCGGGCCCAGCGGGCTGTCAGCATCGCCATCCTKACCGTGACCCTGCTGCTGGAATGCTGGCTGCTGGCCTCCGTTTGGGAGGGCGGGACGGCCGCGGTGAACATCGGCGGGTGGATGCCGCCCTGGGGGATCGTGCTGGTGGTGGACCAGTTCTCCTCGCTCATGCTCGTGGTGTCCTCGGCCGTGAGCCTTGCCGTGCTGATCTACGCAACCGGACAGGGCATGGCMGACGGCGACCGCGACGCGCCGGTCTCGATCTTCCACCCGACCTACCTGATCCTCGTCGCCGGGGTGTCCAACGCCTTCCTCTCCGGAGACCTCTTCAACCTCTACGTCGGCTTTGAGATCCTGCTGACCGCCAGCTACGTGCTCATCACCCTCGGCGGCACGGGCCCGCGCATCCGGGCCGGCGTGACCTACGTGGTGGTCTCCGTAGTGTCCTCGGTGCTGTTCCTGATCGCGATCGCMATGATCTACGGCGCCACCGGAACCATCAACATGGCGGACCTCGCCATCAAGCTCGGCGACCTGGACCAGGGCACCCGGACGCTGCTGCACGTCATGCTCCTGGTGGCCTTCGGCATCAAAGCCGCCGTCTTCCCGCTGTCCTTCTGGCTCCCCGACTCCTATCCCACCGCGCCGGCCCCCGTCACCGCCGTGTTTGCCGGGCTGCTGACCAAGGTGGGTGTCTACGCCATGGTCCGCACGGAGACGCTGCTCTTCCCGGGGGATGCACTCAACGCCCCGCTCATGGTCGCGGCGCTGCTGACCATGGTGGTGGGAATCCTCGGCGCCCTGGCCCAAAGCGACATCAAGCGACTCCTGTCCTTCACCCTCGTCAGCCACATCGGCTACATGGTGTTCGGCCTGGCCATGTCCACGGTGGCCGGGTTGGGCGCCGCGGTGTTCTACGTGGCCCACCACATCACCATCCAGACCAGCCTGTTCCTGGTGACCGGCCTGATTGAACGCCGGGGCGGTAGTTCGTCCATGGACCGCGTCGCCGGACTGGCCAAGCTCTCTCCGGTCCTGGGCGTGCTGTTTTTCATTCCTGCCATGAACCTGGCCGGCATCCCGCCGTTCTCGGGCTTCCTGGGCAAACTGGGGCTCCTGCAGGCGGGCATCGAACTCGGGACGCCGCTGGCCTACGCACTGGTGATCGGGGGAGTGCTGACCAGCCTGCTGACCCTGCTGGCGATCGCCAGGGTCTGGAACCGGGCGTTCTGGCGCAAGCCCGAGGACGCGGAACACCCCGATCCGGTGCTCCTGGCCGCACCGGAGGATTCCGCCACCGGAGACCGGGCCGGCAGGACCAACGTGACCCTCCTGCCGCGCACCATGGTGGGCTCCACCCTGGGCCTGGTGCTCTTTGGCGTGGCCCTGACCGTCTTTGCCGGGCCGTTGTTCAAGGTCGCGGACCAGTCCGCCCACGAGATGCTGGACAGGTCCGCCTACATCCACGCCGTGCTTGGCGAGGACGCCCCGGTCCCGCCCGTGCCGTCGGCGGTCCGGCCGGGCCAGCAGCAGGGGGACGGGAAATGAACCGGAAAAGGATCTCCCTGCGCCAGGAAC
The DNA here is from genome assembly GCF_056394205.1 of Arthrobacter sp. 10T413_2. NCBI lineage: Bacteria > Bacillati > Actinomycetota > Actinomycetes > Micrococcales > Micrococcaceae > Arthrobacter > Arthrobacter sp. 10T413_2. The sequence continues at coordinate 7,654 of NZ_JBFTHK010000039.1, forward strand.
TGCCGCTGCTGGTGTGGCTCGTGTTTGTCTGGGGTGCCCTGTGGCAGAACTTCAGCCCCGGCAACCTCCTCTTCGGCGCCCTTATCGCCGTGGTCGTGGCGCGGGTTTTCTACCTGCCTCCGGTGGAACTCGGCGGCCGCTTCAACGTGCTCCGCGCCGTCCCCTTCGCCATCGTCTTCCTCGGAAAAGTCGTCGCGGCCAGCTTCCAGGTCCTCTACCTCGCCGTGGTCCGCGGCCCGGACGTGGTCAGCGCAATCGTCGCCGTGCCGCTGCGGAGCCATTCGGACCTCCTGGTGACGGCCACCGGGCACGTGATCTCGCTGATTCCCGGATCCCTCGTGGTGGAGGTGGACAGGTCCACGTCCACCCTCTACATCCACGGCATCAACGTGCGCAACGCCCAGGACGCGGCCAAGCTGCGCAAGGAAGTCCGCGATACCGAGGCCGGGCTGATCAGGATCATGGGGACCAAAGCGGAACTGTCCGCACTTGCCCAGGAGKCCGCCGCATGATGCAGATCGTCCTGACGGTGACAGCCGTCGTCCTTTCCCTGGCCGCCGCCGGGGCGATCATCCGGATCGCGCGGGGCCCGTCGCTGCTGGACCGGGTGCTGGCCGCCGACGTCCTCCTGGCCATCTTCGGTGCGGCCCTGTGCATCGACATGGCCGTCAACCGGCACCTGAACAACCTGATGCTGCTGGTGGCTATTTCCCTCATCGGGTTCGTCGGCTCGGTCACCGTGGCCAGGTTCGTGGCCGACCGGAGGGAGAACGTCCGTGAATCCTGAAACAGTGATCGACGCCGTCTCTGCCGTGTTCATGGTGGTCGGCGCTCTGATGTCCCTCGGCGCGGCCCTCGGCCTGCTGCGGTTCCCGGACCTCATGAGCAGGATGCACGCCGCMACCAAACCGCAGGTCCTGGGCCTGTTCCTGCTCCTGGCCTCCCTTGGCCTGCAGATGCGCACCTGGTGGGTGTGGCCGGTCCTGCTGGTGGCGTGGCTCTTCCAACTGTTGACCGTCCCAGTTTCAGCCCACATGGTCGGGCGGGCCGGCTACCGCACCAAGCACCTGCACCCGGAACTGCTGAGCGCCGACGAACTCGAGGCCGTGGTTCAGAAGGCGGCCCAGAAGGCGGCCCGGCAGGCGGCGGACCAGCACGGAACGGACGACGGCGACCCCCGCCCTTGAGCGTGGGCGGCCCACGTTGGGCCCCGGAGAAAGAAGTGTCGGCTACGCAGCCGCTTACGTGCCAGAATCCTCACATGACCAAGGAACGCAGTGAACTGAAGAGCATCGGATATGAGATCTTCATCGGTATCCTTTCGATCCTGTCGATCATCAATCTCGTGCTCTTGTATGTTGTGCAGGATAAGTCGCTCGACACCGTGCTCACGGTGATGAACGCCGTTTTCAGCGTGATCTTCCTTGCCGACTTCATCTACCGGGTCGTCACCGCGCYATCGCCGGGCGCCTATGTCTTCAAGCACTTCGGCTGGGCCGATCTCTTGGCCAGCATGCCTTTCGAACAATTCAAGATCCTGCGCATCTTCCGGCTGATCCGGGTGTACCGCCTGCTCCGCGACGTCGGCATCGGCACGATCGGCCGCGCGCTGAGCAAGGATCGGGCCGGCAGCTCCCTGTACATACTGCTGCTCATGGGCATTTTCGTGCTGGAATTCGGAAGCTTCTCGATACTCCGCGTCGAGCAGGGCGCCCCGGGKGCCAACATTAGGACCGCCTCGGACGCCCTCTGGTACACGATCGTCACGATCTCGACAGTCGGATACGGTGACCAATATCCGGTCACGGATGCGGGCCGTACCATCGGGGCTGGCATCATCGTCATCGGTGTCGGCATCTTCGGCACGTTCACCGGTTACCTTGCCAACTTCTTCCTCTCTCCCAAGAAGAAGGCTCCCGCACCGCTAGCCGATGCGGCCGACACGGGTACGGTCGAAGGACTCCGCCTGCGCCTCGAAGAATCCGAAGCCAAGCTCGACGAGATCAGAAAGCTGCTCGTCGAGCCAAGCTAGCGGACGTCCTTGAACCGCCCGGGTTAGACGATGTCCTGCGTCTTGGCGAAGCGGGTGATCGCGCGCTGGGTGCCGCGGTTGGCGAGCACCTGGATGACGGCGCTGACCGAGGCGGAGATCAGGGCGAAGGTCAGGGCAGAGCGCAGCGTGGTGGGGACGTCGTCGTCGTGGCCCTTGGGCGGCTTGTTGCCCGTGGACTTCTCCCAGACGGTGTCAACGACCTTGGTGCCGACGTAGCCGGCCAGCAGGCTGACGCCGGCGCCGAGCAGTTTGATGACGAGGCTCATTCTTCGTAACTCCTTGGGAGAGGAAACAGGGCTGCCCMTAGCCTAGCGTTCCTTGCCCGGGCATCCAGACAGGGCCAACGCCCCTGTTTGACGGCGCCCGCCGGACGTACTTTCGAGCATGGAACAGCCCCAGACCCAACCGCTCGGCCATGCCCGGGGCGCCGCGGCGGAGAGCCAGAGCTGGCGGCAACTCTACTTTTGGGCCGGGATCTCCGCCGTCGCGTTCGTGGCGTTGTTGATCGTGGCCGTGGTTCTGGACGCCGTTGCCCCGCCACCGATCCACGGCGGTGCCGAAACCCTCGAGTTCATCGCCGGGCACAAGGCGGTCTACGTCGCCGAACAACTCCTGTGGACCGTGCCCAACATTCTTCCGGTTCTGGTATTCGTGACCCTCTTCGTGGCGCTCGCCCCGCTCAACAAGAGCCTGGCCCTCATGGCCACGGTGATCGGCGCCCTGCCATGGGCACTTTTCCTGGCCGTTCCGGTCACGAGCCGCGGATCGATGATCCTGGTCGATCTCAGTGACAGCTACGCGAACGCGATYGGCACCGCCGGGGCCGATGCCCGGCTCCGCTATGCCGCCGCGGCGGAGGCGGTGATCGCCGAGAACAACACGCCCGCCGCCGTCGGCGTCCTGTCCGCGCTCGGCATCCTGCTGATGTCGCTGACCATGCTCAAGGGCGTGCTGCCCCGCGCGGTGGCCTGGCTCGGGGTGGCCGCGGGAGCGATTKGCGTGGTGGCGGAGGCACTCCGTTTCGCCGTTCCGKAGGTCTACCTGGTGTACGGCATCCTCATGTGGGCCTGGTTCACGGCAGTGGGGATTACGCTGATCCGGCTGTCCCGGAGGACGCCGCGCGCGGACGGCGCCGCCGCCTAAGCTCCCGGCGTGAGGACCGTCCGTAAAGCCTCGACCACGAGGTCGTGGTCTGCCTTCTGCGGTAGCCCGGAGACAGTCACGACGGCCACGGCCCCGGTGCCGCGYACGTAGATGGGGAACGCTCCGCCGTGGGCGGCGAACTCCATCTGATCGAACCAGGCGTTCTCCTCGATCCTTCCGCCGGCAGCGCGGGCCCGGAGGCCCACCAGCAGGGAMGGGACCTCATAGCGCTGGGCCGTGCGCTTCTTGGCGTTGATCCAGCGTTMGTTGTCCGGGGTGGCGCCGTMCAGCGCCGCGTGGAAGAGCACCTGCTCACCCTTGGTGATGTCGACGGCGATGGGCAGCGAGCGTTGCCTGCCCAGTTCGACCAGGAGCAACCCGAGGTCCAGGGCATCGTCCTTGCTGAACGATGCGAACTGGAGCGCATCCATTTCGGCCAGCACACGGCCAATGAGCGCCGCAAGAGAACCGTGAGGTTGCGGCTCGCTCGAGTCCGGGTCGTACTCGGCGGAGGGATCTGGCGTGGCCGGTGTGTGCGTCAAAATGGTCCAGCTTTCCGGTGGGCGACAAGGCCGCCCGCTCGCGGGTCCGGGGGCCGACACGTCGACTCTACCAAGCGGCTCTTCCCGGCCGCGGGGAGGGCCTGGGCCAGGCCCCGGATTGTGACAGCACACCACTGAAAACCCTGGCCGTTCGGGTGTAAACTGAGCCAGCCCACAAGGGCGAAATAATTACGACAGGGGAGCGCCGCCGTCGGGCATCGCCGGAATAGTCCGGGGAAACCAGTGGTGGGCGCTGAGAGTGCGGACAGCCGCAGACCCTCGAACCTGATCCGGTTAGTACCGGCGCAAGGGAGTCGAGTTCTCAGGGTGCGCGGAGGGCGGCGGAAGCCGAGGCCGGCCGGAGCACCCTCCCCTCCTGTTCCTCAGGAGGACGACATGACAGATATTTCAGCACAGCATGGTTCGAGCAGCCGTTCATCGGCCCGGCGCACCTACAACTGGCGTGTGGTGGACATCGTGGTGGCCGCCTTGATCGCCGTCGCCGGGGGCGTCATCTTCTGGGCCTGGGATCAGGGCGCGAACCTGATTTCAACCCCGGTCAATGCGATCTACCCGCCGCTCAGCGGACTCTACGCCGGCGGATGGATGATCCCGGCAGTGCTCGGCATGCTCATCATCCGCAAGCCCGGCGCAGCCCTCTTCTGCGAGACTGTGGCGGCCACCGGCGAGCTMATMATGGGCTCGCAGTACGGCACCACCGTCCTGATCTCCGGAGTTCTCCAAGGCCTCGGCGCGGAACTGGTGTTCGCAGCCTTCCTCTACAAGAAGTTCAACCTCCCGGTGTCCCTGCTGGCCGGAGCCGGCGCGGRCCTCTTCTGCGGCCTGAACGACTCCTTCCTGCCGTGGGGCTGGAACATTGCCTACGAAGCCGGCGACAAGCTMGCCTACATCGTCTTCACCACCATCTMCGGCGCCGTGATTGCCGGCGGACTGTCCTGGCTCGCCACCCGCGGCCTGGCCAAGACCGGCGTGCTGGGCTCCTTTGCCTCCCGCAAAGCCGCCACGGAGCCTGTCTTCTCCTGAACCACGTTCCTGAACCCCAGTCCGGAACGGCCCTCTTGGAAGTGCACAGGCGACTCATGACATCTTCACCAGGCGTCCGGCCCGCCGCCGTCACGGCCCGCGGCTGGGGCTGGCGGCACGCCGGAAGGCCCCGGCCCGCGGTCAGCGGACTTGACCTGGACATCCGGCCCGGGGAGCGCGTGCTCCTGCTGGGCCCGTCCGGCGCCGGCAAGTCGACGCTGCTCCACGCCCTGGCGGGTGTGCTCGGGGACGGCGCGGCGGGGCAGGCCGGCGACACCGAAGAATCCGACGAGACCGGCAGCCTGCTGATCGATGGCGCTGCGCCCCGGGCGCAGCGCGGCCGCGCCGGACTCGTGCAGCAGGACCCGGAAACCCAGGTGGTGCTCTCGCGCCTCGGCGACGACGTCGCCTTCGGGGCCGAAAACCTCGCTGTCCCGGCCGGGGAGATCTGGCCGCGGGTGCGCGAGGCGCTCGACGACGTCGGGCTGGGCAGGCTGCCGCTGGACCACCCGACGTCGGCGCTGTCCGGCGGCCAAAAGCAGCGACTGGCCCTCGCCGGGATCCTCGCGATGCGGCCGGGGTTGCTGCTGCTCGACGAGCCGACCGCCAACCTGGATCCCGCCGGCGTCCTGGAAGTCCGCGATGCCGTTGGCCGCTGCCTGGACAAGACCGGCGCCACCCTGGTGGTGGTGGAGCACCGGGTGGCGGTCTGGAAGGACCTCGTGGACCGGATCGTGGTGCTGCAGCCCGGGTCCGCCACGGACTCCGCGGTCCTGATTGACGGTCCGCCGGACCAGGTCCTGGCCGAAGCGCGGGACATGCTCATCGGTGCGGGCGTCTGGGTGCCCGGCTACGTGCCCACAACACGCAACCGGACTGCCCCGGCCTCCGGGYAGCTACTGCTCTCGTCGGAGGCCCTCGCGGTGTCCAGGGAGCGGCCGCGGCGGGCCGGACTGCGCGAGGGTTTCCGCGCGATTGCGCCGCGCCCCGTGCAATCCGGGGTCACGGCCCGGGTCCGCGCAGGTGAGGCCCTGACCATCACCGGGCAGAACGGGTCGGGGAAGTCGACACTGGCACTCACGCTGGCCGGTCTCCTGCGCCCCGTGGCGGGGACGGTCTCCGCCACGACGGAACTCAGTGGTCGCGAAGGCGATGGCGCCGGGACCGACCCGTACCGGTGGAAAGCCCAGCAGCTGATCGCCAGGATCGGGACCGTGTTCCAGGAACCCGAGCATCAGTTCGTCACCGGCAGGGTCTTCGATGAACTCATGTTCGGGCCCCGCCACCTCGGCTACGGCGAGGACCGTGTGGACGAGCTCCTGGAGCGGTTGCGGCTGACGGAGCTCGTAGACGCCAACCCCTACACGCTCTCGGGCGGCGAGAAACGGCGCCTCTCGGTGGCCACCGTGCTGGCGGCGCACCCGCAGGTACTGGTCCTGGACGAGCCCACGTTCGGCCAGGACGCCAACACCTGGGCCGAGCTTGCCTCGTTCCTCTCCGAACTCCTCGACGCCGGCACCGCCGTCGTTTCCGTGACCCACGACGCTGAATTCAGCGCCGTCCTTGGCGGCACCGAACTGCGCCTCCACGGCCGGGACACCGCCGCCGGCCCGGGTGCCGGCGCCGCCGTGAACGCCGCCGGCCCGGACCGGGAGCTGCCGGAGGCGGCCGCATCATGAGGGCCGAATTGAGCGTCCGCGGCAACCATGCGCTGCTGACACGCGCCAACCCGCTCGCGAAGTTCACGGCGGTCACCATGGTCACCCTGGTGCTGGCGCTGTCCATCGACTKGGTCTCGGCGTCGGTGGCGCTGGCCTTCGAACTGATGCTTCTGCCGCTGGCGGGGCTGACCGTTTCCCTGCTGTGGCAGCGCGGCTGGCCGCTGATCCTCGCGGCGGCGCTCKGCGGCTGGAGCACCGCCATCCTGGCGCCCGACGCCGGAGCCGTCCTGTTCGACGCCGGGATCTGGTCCATCAGCGCCGGCTCCCTGCAGCTCGGGATCAGCTTCATGCTCCGCGGGCTCGCGATCGCCCTGCCCGCGGTGCTGCTGATGAGCTGCACCGACCCCACGGACCTGGCCGACGCCCTGGCCCAGAACGCGAAACTGCCGCACCGGTTCGTCCTGGGCACCTTGGCCGCCATGCGGCTCGTGGGAATCATGGCCGAGCAATGGCAGACCATCGGGATGGCCCGGCGCGCCCGCGGCGTGGGCTCAAGCGGCAACCCCTACCAGCGCTTCCGMGCCACCATGGGCCAAAGCTTCGGCTTGCTGGTCCAGGCGATCCGCAGCGCGTCGCGGCTCGCGGTGACCATGGAGGCCCGCGGGTTCGGCGGCGCGGCGCGGACCTGGGCCAGGCCGTCCACGTTCAGCGGACTCGACGCTTGGGTGCTTTTGGGCGGGCTGGGCATTGCGGCAGCCGCCGTCGCGGCGGCCCTCGGCGCGGGCACCTGGAACCTCGTCTTCCTCACCCGCCAGTAGCCGCGGCAGCGTCCGGCGCGCCTGCGCGCTGCCGCTTGTCACAGTGCCGCCGCKCCGGTTATCGCATGATGCGGGTATGCGTGTGAGATTGGCGCCATTCCGGCGGCAATTACCGGATGCGGTAGATCATGCGTGATATTTTCGGGACATGACTCAACAGACTGCTGAACACGTCGGMCTCCTGCTCCGCGAGGCCCGCGGGGACAAGGGCTGGACCCAGGGACAACTCGCTGCCGAGCTCGGCACCAGCCAGAGCGCCATCGCCCGGATGGAGCAGGGCAAGCAGAACCTGAGCCTGAAGATGATCCAGCGCCTGGAGAAGATCGTCGGGCACAGCATCGTCAAAGTGGGCCGGCCCCAGATGACCCACCTCCGGGTCGAGGGCGGTCGCACGCTCTCCGGCGCGGTGGACGTCAACAGCAGCAAGAACGCCGGCGTCGCCCTTTTGTGCGCCAGCCTCATTAACCGCGGCACCACCACCCTGCGCCGGCTGGCCCGGATCGAGGAAGTCAACCGGATCGTCGAGGTGCTGACCAGCATCGGCGTCGAATGCACCTGGCTMAACGCGAACGACCTCCAGATCCGCCGCCCCGCTGTCCTGGACCTCGCATCCATGGATGTGGAGGCGGCCCGCCGGACCCGCAGCGTCATCATGCTCCTGGGCCCGCTGCTGGACGAGGCCGACACCTACCGGCTGCCCTACGCCGGCGGTTGCGACCTGGGCACCCGCACCGTGCAGCCGCACATGCAGGCGCTAAGCCAGTTCGGGCTCAGCGTGGACGCKAAGTCCGGGTTCTACGCGGTCCAGGCGCCGCCGTCGGACAACCACGACMGTTCCTTCGTGCTCAGCGAACGCGGTGACACCGTCACTGAGAACGCCATCATGGCCGCCGCGCACCGCCGTGGCACCACCATCATCCGCAACGCCAGCCCCAACTACATGGTGCAGGACCTCTGCTTCTACCTGCAGATGCTCGGGGTGGAGATCGACGGCGTCGGCACCACCACGTTGAAGATCACCGGCCGCCCGTCGATCGACGTCGACATCGAATACTTCCCCTCCGAGGACCCGATCGAGGCGATKAGCCTCATCACCGCCGGCATCGTGACGAACTCGKAAGTCACCATCCGCCGCGTCCCGATCGAGTTCATGGAAATCGAGCTGGCGACCCTGGAACAGATGGGCCAGCGGCTCGAGGTGTCCGGGGAGTACTTTGCCCGCAACGGCCGCACCCGCTTGGTGGACGTCACCACCAAGCCTTCGGAACTGCGGGCGCCGGAAGACAAGATCCACCCCATGCCCTTCCCGGGCCTGAACATCGACAATCTGCCCTTCTTCGCCGTGATCGCGGCCAACGCCCACGGCCAGACCATGATCCACGACTGGGTCTACGAGAACCGGGCCATCTACCTGACCGAGCTGAACAAGCTGGGCGCCCAGGTGCAGCTGCTCGATCCGCACCGGATCTACGTCAACGGGCCCACCAAGTGGCGTGCCGCCGAGGTGGGCTGCCCGCCGGCCCTGCGCCCCGCGGCCTGCCTGCTGTTGGCCATGCTCGCGGCCCGCGGCGTCTCGGAACTGCGGAATATCTACGTCATTGAGCGCGGCTACGAGGATCTGGCCGAACGGCTCAACACCATCGGCGCGAAGATCGAGTATTTCCAAGACTGATCCCAGACTGACCCCAAGCAACGCGGGGTCAGATCGCGCCCGTCCGCAGGGGGTATGGGCGCGAAGTGACTCCGCGTTGGTGTAGGGCGTGTCGGCGGTTCCTGACGCACAATAGATTTATGCGCACCTTCGGCGTGGAGGAAGAACTGCTGATAGTCGACCCGGAATCGGGCCGGCTGCTTGCCCTCGCCGATCTCATGCTGCCCAGCCTRCTCCCGCCGAAGCAGGACGCCGCCCAGGTTCTMCCGGGGCAGCAACCGGTCCACGATGGCGGCGCCGACTTTAGCTACGAGCTCAAGCTCGAACAGATTGAGACCCAGACCCGGCCGTGCCTGGACTATAGGGAACTTCTTCGGCAGCTCAGGCAGGGCCGGGCCTTGGCGGACCAGGCCGCCCGCGTGCACGGCGGCCGAGTCGCGGCCTTGGCCACCTCGCCCCAAGGGGCCGCCACGCACCTCACCCCGAATCAGCGGTACATGACCATGCAGGAACGCTTCGGGCTCACGGTCCGGAACCAGCTGACCTGCGGCCTCCACGTCCACACCTTTGTGGAATCGCCGGAGGAGGGCGTGGCCGTGATGGACCGGATCCGCGACAAGCTTGCCGTCCTGATCGCCCTCAGCGCGAATTCCCCGTACTGGAACGGCGCAGAAACAGGGTTCGAAAGCTACCGCACCCAGGCCTGGAACCGCTGGCCGGGCTCGGGCCCCACCATGATCTTCGGCAGCCTGCCCGTCTACCGGCGGCTGGTGACCCGGCTGGTGGAAAGCAATGTCCTGATGGATGAAGGGATGATCTATTTCGATGCCCGGCTGGCCCGGCTGCATCCCACCGTGGAGGTCAGGGTCGCCGATGTCTGCCTGCGGGCCGAGGATGCGGCGCTGATCGCCGTACTGGTGCGCGCTCTCGTGGAATCGGCGTCGCGGGAATGGAACGACGGCGTCGAGCCCGCCCCGGTGCCCACGCTGCTACTGCGGATGGCTGCCTGGCAGGCCAGCAACTGCGGGCTGCGCGGGCAGCTCCTGGATTTCGGAACTTTCACCCCTGCCCCGGCCGCGGACGTCGTCCGGGCACTCGTTGACTTCGTTGCCCCCGTGCTCGAGGAACAGGGCGAGCTGGACCTGGCGCGCGCGGGCGTCGAGCGGATCCTGGCGGAGGGCACGGGCTCGCAGCTGCAGCGGGAGCCGTTCCGGGCCGGCGGGCTGGCCGCCGTCGTCGAACGGGCCGTCGAAGTGACGACGCAAGGGGACGCCGCCGGAGAGCCGGCCGACCAAGAGCCATCCCTGGGCCGGGTGCGCCGGGGCTGAGCTGAACCGGCGGCTGAGCTGAACCGGCGGCTGAGCTGAACCCGCCAGGCGCGAAACCGGCACCGAGCCAGCAGATCGCGGCAGTCTTGTGCGGGCAACACTGCCGCGAACCGCAAACTCGCGGAGGGAAGCGGTCTTAGACCTGCTTGAGCGCCTGGCCGAGGTCGCGGATCAGGTCCTCGACATCTTCCAGCCCCACCGAAAGCCGCACCACGCCGTCGCTGAGCCCGATTGCCGCGCGGCCTTCCGGGCCCATGGCGCGGTGTGTCGTGGTGGCCGGGTGCGTGATGAGGGACTTCGAATCGCCGAGGTTGTTGGAGATGTCGATGATCCGCAGCGCATCCAGGAGCGCGAAGGCGGCCTCTTTGGCGGTGCGGCCCGGGGACGGCGAGAGTTCCAGCGTGAGCACGGTGCCGCCGGCCTTCATCTGCTTCGCCGCGAGATCGTACTGCGGGTGGGAGGGCAGGAGCGGGTACTTGACCCAGCTGACCGCGGGCTGCTGCTCAAGCCAGCCGGCCAGCCGCAGGGCGGAGGCCGAGGAATGGTTGACGCGTAGGGCCATGGTCTCCAGGCCCTTGGTCAGGACCCAGGCGTTGAACGCGGAGAGCGACGGTCCGGTGTGCCGCATGAGCTGCTTGACGGGCCCGTCGATGAATTCCTTGGTGCCCAGGATCGCCCCGCCGAGCACCCGCCCCTGGCCGTCGATGTGCTTGGTGCCGGAGTAGACGATCACGTCGGCCCCGAGGTCTCCKCAGCGCTGCAGCAGCGGGGTGGCGAAGACGTTGTCGACCACCACCGTGGCGCCGGCCGCGTGCGCCAGCGCGCTCACGGCGGCGATATCCACGATCTCCTGCATCGGGTTCGACGGCGACTCGAAGAAGACCGCCGTCGTCGGCTCGGACAGCGCAGACTTCCACTGCTCCAGGTCCGGGCCGTCCACGAAGACCGTCTCGACGCCCCAGCGCGGCAGGATCTCGTTGAGGATCACAAAGCACGAGCCAAAAAGCGAGCGGGCGGCGACCACCCGGTCGCCGGCCCCCAGCAGCGCGCCGAGGGCGGTGAAGACGGCGGACATGCCGGACGCCGTCGCAAAACATGCCTCTGTGCCCTCGAGCAGCCGCAGCCGCTCCTGGAAGGTTGCGACGGACGGGTTGCCGTAGCGGGAGTAGACGAAGCGCTCGTCCTCCCCGGTGAAGGCGCGCTCGGCKGCGGCCGCGGACTCGTAGACGAATCCTGAGTTGAGGAAGATCGGCTCGGCGGTTTCCTGGAAGCCTGTACGGTCAAGGCCTCCGCGGACGGCCTGGGTGTCGGCCGCCCATCCGGCGGCGTCGGGATTGAAAGTCACTTAAATCTTTCCGAGGTTGGTGGGCAGGCCGCGGTTCTTCCAGCCGTTGACGGTGCGTTCGCCAAAGCGGTCGGTCTCGCCTTCGAAGCCCTCAAGGACGTTGTACGAGGTGTAGCCGGCCTGCGTCGCGGCTGTCGCGGCGGCAATCGACCGGGCGCCGGAGCGGCACAGGAACACGAGCTCGACGGCGGTGTCCTCCGGCGCCTGACGCTGGAGCTGTTCCACGAAGTGCGGGTTGGGCACCCCGCCGGCGAGGGTCCACTGGATGAAGAGAGGATCGTTGTCCGTGGCCTTCGTATCCGGGATGCCGATGTGGGCCCATTCGCCCTCGGTCCGGACGTCCACCAGGATGGCGCCGGCCTCCAGCTTGGCCCACGCCTCGTGCGGGCTGAGGTCTCCGGCGTAGCTCATGCGTGGCCCTCGAAGGCGTCTTCGGCACCAAATTCGTCACTGTCGAGTTCATCGACGGCGTTGGCCACGGCGGCGTCCGCGCTCGCAATTGCGGCCGGCAGGACCAGCGCCTGCGCCACGATCACCGTGCTGCCGTTGAAGGTGGCGGCGGGGCTTCCGTGCAGGACATAGCCCTCGGCCAGGGCGGCCGACACGCGCTCACAGAAGGCGCGGTCGTCGGCGCCGGTKAACAGGCGGTAGGCCAGTTTGTCCTCGCCGGCGGAAGCTGCGGCGGGGGCGGCTGCTGTACCGGGTACAGCGGGTATGGATGTGTCGGGCACGACGGATCTCCTCTTTCACGCTTGCAGCTCGAATGGTCGATATGCCGAGTATTCACCTGAGGCACCCCGCCGCGAAAGGGAGGGTTGCCGACCGGCCAGTCAGGGCTTGGCACCGGTTCTCATTACTCCCCAAAAACGTAACACTTACGACGCCGGCCCGCACCGCCGCCGTCGTCATGTTCCGTAACCGGACCGCGCCCCACGGGGTGACACACGCGGCGGACCGAGAAATCAGAGTTGCGGGGTGAGAGCCGGGTGCGGCGCCAAGGCGAGTAGTAGCGGGCTCCAGTTTCGGGTACTGCCCACTCGTGTCCGCCGGGAGTTTGCGCAGTCTACTGAGGGGATCGGACTGACGCGTCGGCCCGTCCCACGTTTCTGTGGATCAAGTTGTCTCTTCGTGCAGTTGTCTGTCCCTCAATTTTTGTGTGAATCGGTGGCCGTTACMGCCGGAGCCGCAGCCGCGGCCCGGCGGGTATCGGCGGAATGGAGCAACCGTGGGCCCGCGCATTCTGGTTACTGGCATTGCAGGCGCCGCCGGCCGKACCGTCGCGGCCCAGCTCGCCGCCCGCGGCATCCCGTGCCTCGGCTCCGACKCCCGCGACGTCACCCGGCAGGGCGAGGACGCCACCGCCGCAGCGGCAGTCAGGCTCCTGCCGGCGACGGACCCGGACATGGTCCTGGACCTGCGCCGGCTGGTGGACCGGGAAGCCATCAACGTCATCATTCCGACCCTCACCGTGGAACTCCCGGTGCTGGCTGCGGCCCGCGCCGGATTCGGCCGGGACGTGCGGATCATCGTCGGCGACCCTGCCGCGGTGGCCCTCGCCAACGACCACCTGTTCACCGCATGGGCGTTGCAGGCAGCCGGCATTCCGGTCCCGCGTTTCGGGGTTCCGGGCGATCTCGCCGCCGCGCCGGCGTCCCTGGCCGAGCTCAACGGTCCCGTCGTCGTCAAGCCGCGAACTTTCAAAGGCACCCACGCCGTCCACCTGCTGGCCGGGACCGGCTCAGTCAGCTGGAAGAACCTGCCGCCCGGGCAGCTGGTCCAGGAGTTCATCCCGGGCGCCGACTACGTGGCCCTTGTGTTCGGCACGCCGCCCCGCAACGCGATGGCGCCGGTGGCGGTGGTCCTCGAGAAGACAAAAACCCCGTACGGGCGGGCCGGCAGCGACGAAGTCAGCCGCAGGGTGCCGGCGGCCGAGGCCAACGATGTACGGAAGCTGGGCCTGGCCGCCGTCCGCACGCTCGGGCTGACCGGCCCGGTCCAGGTCCAGATCCGCCGCCGCGCGGACGGAACCCCCGTGGTGCTGGGCGTCTGCCCGACACTGGGGGCGAACAGCACGTGGGCGCCCGAACTGCTCGACGCCGTCCTGGCAACGTTCATGCTCCCGGCATTCAACCCGGCGTCCTTCCGGCGGTGCCCGGCGATTCCCGCCGATGCCCTGGGGTGAGGCGTCCGTGCCGGTCGGCCCGGCACAGGAACTCGTCCTGGTGTTCATCGGATTGCCCGCCCTGGCGGCGGCGGTGATAGCGGCTGTCGTCCTGGCGCTGGCCCTCTCTTTTGAGGTGCGGTCCGCGCGGCGTCGGCGCCGCCATGCGCCCACTCTCTGGCAGCAGTGGCSCACCGTGTCCATCATTGTGGCGGCGCACAATGGGGGCGGGCTTCTGGCGGACTGCATCCGGTCAGTCCAAGGGAGCCGGTATGAGCGGTACGAGCTGATCCTGGTGGATGCCGGCTCCACGGACAACACCCGGGAGGTCATGGCGGGGTTCGCCGCCGAGGACGGACGGATTGTGTTCGCGGGAAGGTCGCCCGCCGCGGCGGCGGGATACGGGGCGGCGCTGAACMTGGGCGTGGGCCGGGCCTCGGGGGAGGTGCTCATGTTCCTTCCCGCGGACGCCGTCCTCACCCGGCGGACCGTGGACCGGACGCTGGAGGCCTTCGACTCCGGGAGTGACGGTCCCGACGGCGTCGGCGCCGTGTGGGGCGGCGAACGGACCCTCACCGCGGGTACTGCCGCTGGGATTGTAGACCTGATAGGCCGCGGCTGCGCCGGGATGGCCCGGCGGGCGCAAGCGGCCTCCGGCTTCCTGCCCGTCTTCGCGGCAGGCATGGGCGCGGTGCGGCGTGACGTCCTGGCGGARATCGGCGGCTTCAGGGAGGGCACCGGTGCCGCGCAGCTTGAGTTGGGCTGGCGGGTGCGAAGCGCAGGCTACCGGGTGGGGTTCGCCCCGCGGGCCGTCATCACGGGCCAACAGCCGGTGCGCGTCGGTGAGCTGTGGAGGCGGCGGGTGGCGCGCGAACGGTCGCTGCTTCAGTGCCTGAGGATCCACAAGTCAGCCGTTGGTGACCTCCGTCGGCGTCCGATGGGCGACTGCCTGGCGGCCACCACGGTTGCCGCCATCATCCTGCCGGCGGTCCGGACCGCCGGTGTGCTCGCGCTGGCCTGCCTCGCGCCGGCGAACCTCCTTCCCGGAGCCGAACCGCTTCCGGACATCCGGGMACAACCGGAGGCCTGGGCACTCGGCGGCGCAGTCGTCCTGGCGGTGTTCTGCGCCGGGGCCCTCGCACTTGCTGTCGGCGGCCCGATCAGCAACCTGCGTTACTTGTGGGCACTCCCGGCGCTGCCGCTCTACGCAGTGTTCTCAGGGTTCGCCGTGCTGGCTGCCCTCGGTGCGGAGTTCCGTGCCTCCGGCTATTCGATCGTGGCGAAGAGGGCGTTGAGCTCGGCCGTGAGCTGCCGACGCAGTTMCGGGGTGCCGATTTCCTGGCCGTCGATGTGGTTTACCGGCGCCAGGAGCCGGATGCTGGAGATCAACCAGACGGCGTCGGCGTCCAGCAGGTCCTTCGGCTCCAACGGGCCGTAGCCCAGCTCCCAGCCGGCAGCCTTGGCAGCCGTGAACAGGGCGCCCTGCGAGGTGCCCGGGAGGATGCCGCTGTCCAGCTGCGGGGTGATGAGCCGCCGGATCGTGCGAACGCCGCCGGCGCCGTCGTCCGTCGTTTCCAGGTGTGCCAGCAGAACAGTCGACGTCGGTCCCTCCAGGACCCGGCCGTCCGCGGACGTGAAGATGACATCGTCCGCGCCGTGCTCGTGGGCGTAGCGCAGCGCTGCCATGTTCACGGCGTAGGAGAGGGTCTTGGCGCCGAGCAGCAGCCAGGGCGCGCGCTCGCCKACTTCGCTGTCGTAGCCGCGGTCCAGCAGGATGACGTCGATTCCAGTCTCGCGCTGCCGGCGGCCCGCCGCCCCGGGGGCGGACGCCTGGACCCAGCAGGTGGGTGCGGCGGCGCCTTCCGGCCCGCGGGTGACCAGCAGCTTCACCACTACTTCGTCATCGTCCGTGCCGCCGGCTGCGATCACGGCAGGATCCTGGCGCCGGTACTCGCCGATGGCGGTCTCCACCGCGCGCCGCCAGGCGTCCTCGGCGGGGATAGCCAGCTCCAGCAGGCGGGCGGAGCCGGCCAGCCGKGTCAGGTGCGCCTGGATCTTGCGGGGCCGGCCGCCCACGGCCAGCAGTGATTCGAAAACGCCGTCGCCGCGGGTGGCGCCCAGGTCCGTGGCCATCAGTTGCGGCTTCGATGCGTCAGCGACGCGGCMGCCCTCGAACGCCGGATCGAGGAAGACCAGCACGGTCGCGGGCGCGGGCACAGAGGCAGGAGAGGTCATGGCTACAGCTTAGTCTCGCCGGTCCCGGGATAGGATTTGCTCGTTGCCCGTTCCGGAACTGTTCCGCGGGCCTGAAGCTTGAGGGGTTCGCCTGTGCTGTGGCCATTTCCGCTGGCGGAGACTTTACCGTCCTGGGCGGTTGTGATCCTGACCCTGATCGACTTCGCCATCCGGGTGCTGGCCCTGGGCATCATCCCAGGGAACCGGCGGCCCACCACCGCGATGGCCTGGCTCCTGGGCATCTTCATTGTGCCCACCCTGGGTCTGCTCTTGTTCCTGCTGTTCGGCAACTTCCGGCTCTCCCGCCGCCGCCGCGCCCAGCAGGAGGCCGTCAACACCCGGATCCGGGCGGGGACATCGGAGCTGCAGGCGGACGAAAGCCGCTACAGCGGACCCGAATGGGTGGCGTCCGCCTCTGAACTGAACAAGACGCTGGGATCGCTGCCGATGGTGGATGGCAACAGCGTGGAGCTGCTGCCCGGCTACCCCGACTCCATCAAGGCGATGACCGAGGCGGTCCGCGGAGCCAAGTCCTTCGTCAATGCCGAGTTCTACATCATGAGTTCGGACCACGTCACGGACGATCTGTTGACCGCAATGGAGGAAGCGGCGGAGCGCGGTGTCGAGGTCCGCGTCCTCTTCGACCACCTCGGCACGCTCCGCATCAAGGGCTACCGCAGGCTGAAGGATCGGCTCAAGGCCAGCAAGATCCGCTGGCGGCCCATGCTGCCGCTCAGCCCGGTGCACGGCCAGTGGCGCCGGCCGGATCTTCGCAACCACCGCAAGATCATGGTGATCGACGGCGAGATCGCCTTCACGGGATCCCAGAACCTCATTGAGCCGTCCTACAACAATCCCAAGCACCGCAAGGTGGGCCGTGAATGGGTGGAGCTCATGGCGTGTCTGCGCGGGCCGATTGTCACCACCCTGAATGTGGTCTTCGCGACGGACTGGCTCAGCGAAACCGACGAGTCCCTTGAAGAGCAGCTGGCGCACCGGCCGGAGCCCCACCCCGGAAACATCACAGCACAGGTGGTCCCCAGCGGCCCCGGGTTCATCACCGAGAACAACCTGCGGCTCTTCAACACCCTCATCTACTCGGCGCAGCACAAGATTTCGCTCTGCAGCCCCTACTTCGTCCCGGACGACTCGCTGCTCTACGCGGTGACGACGGCGGCGCAGCGCGGCGTGGAAGTGGAACTCTTCGTCTCGGAAAAGGGCGACCAGTTCCTGGTCCACCACGCGCAGCAGTCGTACTACGAGGCCCTGCTCGAGGCAGGCGTGCGGATCTACCTCTACAAGGCGCCGTTCGTGCTGCACGCCAAACATTTCACGATCGACAACGAGGTTGCCGTGCTGGGTTCCAGCAACATGGACATGCGCTCCTTCTCGCTGAACCTCGAGGTGTCCGTGATGCTCCTTGGCGAGGACATCGTCCAGCGGATCCGTGAGGTTGAAGACACCTACCGCAGCATCTCGCACGAACTCGTGCTGGATGACTGGATGAAACGGCCCATGAAGGTCAAATACGTGGACAACGTGTCGAGGCTGACGGCAACGCTGCAATAGCCCCGGCATTGCTGGAACTGCTGTGCGGTGCCGTCAGGGTCCGGGGACGTCAGATCTGGCGGAACTCAGCCTCGCGGAACTCAGCCTGGGGGAAACTCGGTGCCGAGCGCCGAGAGGATCCCGAACGCTTTGGTCCGGATTTCCTCGTATTCCTCCTGCGGGGACGAATCGGCGGTGACGGCACCGCCGACGCMGAGACTCAGTTCCGCCGTTCCGTCGCCGAGGGCCCGGACCACCAGGGTCCGGATCGCCACGGCGAGGTCGGCGGCCCCGTTCAGGGAGAAATAGCCGATCGCCCCGGAGTACACGCCGCGCGGGGCGGCCTCCAGCCGGTCCAGGATGGCCATGGTGCTGACTTTCGGGGCGCCGGTCATCGAACCGGCAGGGAAGCAGGCGGCGACAGCCTCGGCCCGCGGCATTCCGGGCCGGAGCTGAGCGTCGATGGTGCTCACCATCTGGTGCACCGTGGCGTAGCTTTCGATCGCGCACAGGCGGCTGACGGCCACCGAACCCGGGACGGCGAAATGGCTCAAGTCATTGCGCAGCAGGTCCACGATCATGATGTTTTCCGCGCGGTCCTTCGCCGAGGTCTCCAGTTCCTGCCGCAGGGCCGCGTCCGCACCCGGGTCCGCATCCCGGCCGCGCGTCCCCTTGATCGGCTCGGCCCGCATCCTGCCGTCCGCGGCAATCTGCAGGAAACGCTCCGGAGATGTGCTCGCCACCGCKAGGCCGTCAAACCGCAGATAGCTGGCGAAGGGAGCCGGGTTGCGACGCCGCAGCTCCAGATAGGTCTGCCACGGATCCAGGCCGTCCGGGCCTACGTCGTGCAGGACCGCGGATGTGGCCGCGGTGAGCGCGGTGGTCAGGCAGACCTCGTAGGTATTGCCTTCCGCGATCTCCCGCTGAGCCTCGGCAACCTTGGCCTTGTAGCCGGCTTCCGCGTCTCGGGCGGTGAACTGCGGCGACGCGAGCTGAGGCGCGGTCGAATGAAGTGCCGCGGTTCCACCGGAGCCGGACACTCCGGAACCGGCCGCCGTTGCGGCGGCCACAGCCCCGCGGGCGGTCGTCAGCCAGTCGTCGGCGTCGGGCGTGTCCAGGGCCAGCAGCCAGGCCGTGCCCTCGGCATGGTCCAGGACGACGGCGCGGCCGGCGAAGATCAGGCAGGCGTCCGGTGTGGGGGACGCGACGTCGGTGCCGCCGGTTTCGCGCTTGAGTTCGTAGCCCAGGTACCCGAGCCAGCCCAGGGTGAACCCGCACGGATAGTCTTCGGGGGCCCGGAGCGCCCGGCGACCCCAGACGCCGTCGAGCCAGCGRAAGAACGGGCCGTCGGTGGTCGCCGTGGCCTGGCCCGCGMTGACGCGGGTCAGGCCGGAACTGTGCCGGACCGCCTGGCCGAAGCGGCCGCCGTCGTCGGCCAGGATGCTGAAGCGGCACCGTTCCGCAGCCTCCGCGGCGAGGCCCGCCCGATCCAGCGAGGAGTCGAGCCACACGGCGTTGGCTGAGCCGCCGAAGAGCGCATCGAACAGTTGCGCGGCGTCAGGATCGGCGTCGATCCGTTCAGCCCGCAACTGCAGGGCGCGTCGGATGGMGAGTTCGGGCACCAGCGCGGGCGCGACGGCCGGAAGGTATTGAAGGGCCTGGAGGACGTCGTCGGGGKCGGCACCGTCCGCACGGTTGAGCACGTGCACATCGGCGCGGGCCGGGACGTCGTCAGCCGCCAGCCACTGATCTTCCTGGGCTGCCCACTGGTCCCAGAACGGTTCATAGCTTTCGCCGTCCCGGGCCAGCGCGCGGGCCCGGCGGTCGGGGGCGGAGGAATCGGCCCAGATCACCGCGTCCAGCAGCGGGCGCGCCGCTGCGGCACCGGCGCCGACGCCCTCCACCAGGACAATTTCGGCCGGGCGCGTGGTKCGGACTTCGCCGTCGTAGTGCCGCTCCCAGTCCCAGCTGACCCACTCCGCGGCCTCCCCGCGACGCAAGGGCGACAGCACTGTGGTGACGTAACGTTCGATGCCGGTCGCCAGCCCGTTCCAGCCGGGGTAGATGTCCTCCAGGTGGAAGAGCGAGACTTTGTGGTGTTCCCGGAGGCKCGCCGCCAGCTCGATGGCCAGGGTGGTMTTGCCGGAGCCGGACCGCCCGTCGATTGCGATGATGACGGGTGCGGGGCTCATGAAATAGAGCGTACCCGCTGCTGTGCATTGGGTTGATCACTGCCGTGATGGTCCCCGTCCCGGCGCTTAAGTTGGGTGCGGACGTGCTCCACGATCCCCGGAACGGAGGCCCGGATGAGGTTCCATGTGGTGTCGAAGTCGGTGTGGCCGCCGTACCACGGGTCCTCGATGCCCTGCTCCAGCGGGTCCTTGTCCGCCACCGCGGGGTCGAAGCTGCGCAGCATGCGGATTTTGGCCAGGGACTCGCGGTCCGGTGCCGCCTGCCGGAGCCAGCCGTAGTGGTCGACGTCGAGGGCCAGGATCAGCTCGCGGCTGACGAACCATTCAGGGCGCCATTCGCGCGCCACGTGGCCGTCCGAGGCAATGTTCTGGGAGGTGAGTTTGCGCGCGGCCCGGGGATCGATGGGCCGGCCGGCCTCATACGCGGTGGTTCCTGCCGAATCGACCACCGCCCGGGTGAGGCGCTCGGCACGGAATGCCTCCGCCAGCATGAGCTCTGCCATCGGGGACCGGCAGATGTTTCCGGTGCATACCGCGATGATCCGGTACTGGCTCGGCATTKAGGTCATAGCTAAGCATGAACGATCCCGGCCCTCTTGGCTAGCAGAGACCCCCGCCGTATTACAGAAATTGTCAATTACCTATCGGCTTCTGTCATGCTCTGGTCCTTCGGGTGCTGTCCTTATGGTGTTGACGGGACTGCTCGAATACTTCCCCGCGCTGGAGCGGGCCTTTGACTACAGCCGCTCCAAAGCGGCCCTGTTGCTGCTGACCAAACACCGGACCCCGGACGGGATCCGCCGCACAGGCCAGGCCAGGCTGGACGCGTGGGTTAAGAAACACGGCACCCGCTCGTCCGCAGCGGTCGCCCAGGCCGCCGTCGACGCGGCAAAATCCCAGCACACCACCGTCCCGGCCCAGCATCTCGGGGAGCTAATCGTCGCCGCCCTCGCCCGGGAAATCATCACCCTAAACGAGGAACTGGCCGACCTCGATGCGCTGATCAGCGAGAAGGTCACCGAACACCGGCACACCCGGACCCTGCTCAGCATGCCCGGCTTCGGACCCGTCCTGGCCGCGGAGTTCCTCGGCGCCACCGGCGGAGACCTCGCTGTCTTTGAAACCGCGGACCGGTTCGCCGGCGTCGCCGGCGTCGCCGGCCTCGCCCCCGCGCCCCGCGCCCCGGGATTCCGGACGGATCAGCGGAAACTACCACCGCCCCCGCCGCTACGACCGCAGACTCCTGCGCGTCTTCTACCTCTCCGGACTCTCGGCGCTGAAAAGCTGCCCCGCCTCACGGGCCTACTACGACAGAAAACGCACCGAAGGCAAGACCCATATCCAGGCCATGCTCTCCCTCGCCCGCCGCAGACTGAACGTCCTCTGGGCCATGCTCCGCGACGGCACCACCTAGACCCCGGCGACGGCACCCCCGCTGGCAGCCTGATGTGGGGTCTCAGCCGTACGCCCGGTAAGAGACCTCTAACTACTGAACCGCAGGAAGGCACCGGCGTGGAACGCTTGGCCGCGCGCCTCGATGGGTGCGTATTCACTTCGCGGCGAGTGGTGCCGCGAAGAACATCGCGTGGAATGTCCTCCGTCGCACACGGCGCTGACGGTCACGCGTCTGCCCCGTTGCTGACACGTCTTCCTTAAATAGATCGTTCGCTGCGGATGAGCCGGATGTCCAAAGGCGGCTGTCATGCTTGTCCCATGGATGACCAGGTTGGTGCCCGGCAGCCGCAACCTCGGCCGTCTGCCTATCGGACCGGGCGGATGGAAGCATTCAGCGACGGCGTGTTCGCCATCGCGATAACGCTCCTCATTTTGGAGATCTCGGTCCCTGCCGGCTCCCACGAGGACCTCGTCGGCGCGCTGGTCGACCTGTGGCCGTCGTACTTAGCCTATTTAGTCAGCTTCTCGACGATTGGGGCGGTCTGGTTTGCCCACACAGTCATCACCGAATACCTCGACCATGCCGACTCGGTGTTCGTGCGGCTGAACCTGTTACTGCTCCTGGTTGTGTCGTTCCTGCCGTTTCCGACGAAGTTGCTGGCCGAATTCATCCACGAAGCCGGGCCCGAGCGGATCGCGGCGACCGTCTACGGCATCAACCTGCTCTTATCGATGATCATGATCTCGGTGACCTGGCGATATGCTGTCCGCGCGCATCTCGTGCGCCCGGATCTGGCTGATGAGGATGTGAAGACCCTCACTAAACGGCTCACACCCACGCTGGGCGTGTACGTTGCCATGATCCTGGTTGGGCTGGTCCAGCCAGTCGTCGCCGTGTTCGGTTACCTGGCACTCGCCCTGTTTATCCTCCTGCCGTTCAGCGCCATCCGGCGCCGGTCCCGTGCCGCTTGACCGGCGGAGTAGGCAGCATTGGGGGCGTCGCATTCAAGATTCCTGTCGATGCGCTGCGGCCGCCACGGCGTGGCCGAGCATCGGTTCATCCCATGGGGGTGATGTCATCCTCCGCTTTTGCGGGTTACGTTGATGTCGAGTCGCAGCGACCGGCCCTGGTCGCGCCACTCGGCACCCAATCACCGCAACCAGATGGAGACATGGCCATGGCCGAAGAAGAAACCCCGATCCTGGACGCCCTCGCCGACATCACCGCCGTATCGGTTGAACGCTCGACTCTTGGCCCTCGCGAGTTGATGCTGGCCCGGATCGCTGCCCTCGCCGCCGTCGATGCCCCGKCCGCGTCCTATTTTTTCAATGCCAGTACAGCGATGGATGTCGGCATCACGAGTGAGGACGTTCAGGGCATCTTGATCGCTGTTGCCCCGATCGTCGGCACCCCCCGGATCGTGGCGGCTACCGGCAACCTCGCCAGCGCGCTGGGCTTCGCCCTCGAATTGACCGAGGCTATGGCCGAGGCGGAGGCTGAGTCCGAGGGCTAAACCCGTCCAAACCACTGCGCTGTGGCGCGCGCTCGTGGGGGCGGACCTGCACGAGCGGCACATCACCTTCGGGTTACGCCGGAATGATCCTCGTCCTGGTCTGGGCAGGTGACGTCGCGGGTTTCMGGGCCTGACGCCCCCTGTCCTCTCCGGTCCACGCATCCCGACTCAATATGACGGGGAACGTAGTTTGACCCCACGTGACTATGGCAGGTTTGGATGGCACCGGTAGGCGGTTGTTTCTGGCCCCACCTCGTGACTCGCCGGGCACGCTGGCCTGGATGTAGTCGAGAGTGGAGTTTTTCGCGCGGATCCGACGCGGCGCCCGGGCGGAGAGTTTGTCGGTTCGTGCGCCGGCGGTCCGCCACAGGGTTCACCGGAGTTGCGTCGGCCGATCAGGACGAAGCGGCTTCGATGATCTTGTCGTCGCCCTCGTTCACGGCCTTGACCACGGCGTCGTAGTCACCACTGTCGATGGCTTTGCTGACCTTCTTGGTGGCCTTGCCGACCGCCTTGTCGACGCGGTCGAGGTAGAGGTCGTCGACGACGGCAACGATCGCCGAGGAGCCCGGCGG
>NZ_JBFTHK010000040.1:0-30550 GCF_056394205.1 Arthrobacter sp. 10T413_2
GCCATTGTCGCTCCCTAAGAATTGATAGGTGCATCGCAGGAGTGGTGCAGCCCCGCGATCACGAGATGAGCCGGGTCATGCTCCTAATCCCAGCTTGGTGAGTGCTCCTCATTTGCCGTACGGGTGGCGATTTTCTACACCTTGTAGGCGTATGGCAACGGAGTACCCGCGTCTAGCCCGATGGGTAGACGCCTGGCCCACTGACCTGCAGTAAGGCCCAGTTGTGATATCGATAGCCCCCTCTGTAACGGGCTGGCATTTCGGGCTTGAGTTCGTCTTCGATGAAAGGCAGATCACCAGGAAACGCGATCCGGCTAGTGGGCGGAGCGCCACCCGGGCCTCGACCTGAGGCTGGCCGGAGAATACTCGGGAAGCATATTTCACCGCGTTTGCTCGGAAACCGTTCACCTCGCCTCTACTGGATGAGGTGTGGTTGGCGGACAGGAGCATACCCCTGATAGCGTGCAGCTCCGGGTTGCCGCCGAGTACTTGACGTGCACCTTTCGATCCGCAACCTTTGAACTGATCGCGACTCGGCAATTCGATCAGGCAGAGGACGTTCACATTTCCCGTGAAGATATTAGGAAACTGTGGCCGCCAGTTGCGGCCGAGTGAGGGTTTCCACGCGCCCTMGGCGTAGTAGATGGTCTCCTGCCGGACGGCGTCGGTATGGCTGACTTGCATTTGCCAGTAATACAACCGGTCATCAGGAATCGCCGTGGGATCAATATCCGAAAGGGATGCCGTTGCGGTCAGCGGCGAGAAGGAGGGCTCGGAACTCATCACATGAGCTGTCGCGTCCTGTGAACTTTGTTCTGGCAGCGAACTGGTCATGCTGATTCTGAGATTGGCAGGCATTTTGCGCCCCCAGAGTGAGAAACTAATTATCGGTGCGCACGGTTTCCTGAAACTTGCGCCTACGGGTCCGTGCCAACGAAATGAGATTAGGCTGGCTGGCCTCCMTTGGCAAGAGCGCGCGCATCTCCTGCGGGTCAACGCGGAGCCTTGCCGCAGGCCAGCTCCAGGGACTACGCTCGTCGCGATATGCGACGTCGAAGATTTGCAACATCGAGAAGTCTCGAGTCTCAAACACTGTGACTGGAGGTCACGAATGGCCACGGAAACCACCGTTGACGTCGTGAGTCGTTCGACAAAGAGCGGGCGACGACCAGTCAGCATCAGCCCAGATTGTGTATGGGGGCAACACAAATCTTGGATCGGCCTGGATCACCGCCCGTGGCCGTTGCAGACCTGGAAGCGCAACCATGCGCAACTTCACTGAACAGTCTTTGACGGCTAGAGGTGTCGCTATGTCCTACCATCTGAGGCTGTCATGGCCGCCGAATCCGGGCAAGCAATTTCGTGCGTTGATCTGTCCGCCGCCAAACACGGCCTCGACGCGCACTCCCCGGGCAGGAGGGAGTCCTTTCATGCCGGCACGGCCCCCGCCGGAGGAGCATTCGCTGTCCATGCTCCAACCTCACAGAGCCCGGGGCTCTCCACGCCAACGGCAATAATTCTTCGTCCAATCCCTTGCAGAATTATGGGGCAGCAATGGTCACCTCAGAACAGCATCAAGATCTATACTTCCTCGTGCGCTCGGCCATTCTTGGCCGCCAGTTCGCAATAGGCGAGGGATTCCGGACAAACATCGCCAGTGATGGCAGTGATCTTGCGATGATCAAGCCCGTAGGTRACCTCACTATTCGCGACCTATGGGACACCAAGGTGAGGGATCGTGACAACACTCTCCTCTGGTCAACAAAGCTCCTGGCCGCATTGGCCGCCGAATACCAGCTCGGGAACCAAGACGCGGAAGAGATAATCCTGCTGGCATTGGAGACTATTGGATCTCTATACAAGTTCAGCGGCGAATTCGCAGGATATTTCGTCCGATGGGACCCATCCATAAACACCGCATGGTTCACCACTAAGGAAGGCGACGGCCCATACCATCAGAATTTCCTGATCGACCCCGACACCAAAGCCTATTCATACTGCGTCCCTTACCGCGATCCGCGTCACGTGCCGAAACGGTTCATTCCCACACTGCAAGAACTACTTCCCAATTCGGAGCTCTACAACGAATATATCGACAACGAGATCAACTACTTCAACTATTGCCGCAAGTGGGAACCTTCCACGGATGAGGCGGTCGGCCTCCTGACCACATATTCAGTGTTGTTCGAATTCGTCCCCACAGACCCGGTGAGGTCCATGGTCCGGGACCAGGTCAGGAAGCTCGGCAACTACCTGGCAGACCATGGTTACCTGATGGTGAGGCCTGAGGGCGGCCTTGCAAGGCGTGGCGGCGCCGGAGTCTTGTCGGGACTTGAATTCGCCTTCACTGAAGCTTTTCACCGTATAACCGGGGAAGACTACTCGAAGAGGACCGACTTCGTTGGTGCGATGAAGCAGGCAGGATACTGGCAGGTCTTAGAGGGCCCGGTGGGCCGCGATGAAGTGCTTTTCACCTTGGTCGTGTCAGCGGTTGGTMCTTTCGCGGCCGCTGCATTCAGTCTCGATGKAGGCCTCCTGGCATCGATACTGGCCTCAACCGGGACCCTCGTTATCCCGGGAGCCCAAGTCCTCGGTAACGTCCCCGCCTCGATGCATGATGCCCTTCCCTACGTGCTGCAAGCACTGCCCCGTAGCGTCGGCGTCTACGATCACAGCGATTGCTTCGACATGGAACAAGAAGAACGGATCGGACCCGCTCTGGCCAATCTCCTGGGCTCGATCCCCCCGGACCTGGCTCTACGCCTCATCTATGACGCATTCAGCCAGCTACCGAATGTCGCACTCACCGCCAAAAGCTTCATGCCGTTCATCGGGTTCTCCGCGATAGCTGACCCGACCTCGACGGTGGCGACGGGATTCCTCGGACTCATGGCCAAGAACCGCGATCTCATGGTGCCCATCGAGGTGGAGGACCTCGACCAGGTGCACAACTGCTTCGCTTCCGCCGCGGCCTTGCTGCTCGGCGCACCACCCGCCGAAGAAGAGCGCCTCGTGGAGCTCCTCGGCGCATTCCACGATGCCCTCGCCAGCCACAAACCGGGCGCGCTCGTGGTCGAGGAATTCAAAGACGACAAAAACATGGCGGTGACCAGTGTGAGGGAGTCCTCGCGTGAAGGCCTGGACTACATGGCCGGATTGGCCCTCGCCTGGCTGCACGCGAAGCGGCGGGCAGACGGCGGAGACCCCGTGCAAACCGCCGGGTTTCCGACGCCGCCACCAACCCCAACATGGCCGTCAGTGCAGGTTCCGGCTGAAGCAGTGGACATACCTTTGGTTCGGGCGGCGACCGGCCAGAGCGGGCCGGGACCGGTGAATCTGTTCGACGGGGCACTTGGTCAGAACCTGCACCGCTCACCGGTGCCAGCCTTCACGCTTCCTGTTTATCCACAGCCCATGACACTCACCGACGATCAGTTCTTCCCCATCCTGGACACCCACGGTGACGTAGCCACCAACATCACTATTGGCTTCGGGGACGAGTACGAAATTACCGCGAGCCCGACGGAGAAGATCACGCCTCCGGAGGTGCTCGCCGGCGAGACGGGCCCGAACGGGTGGGACGGGGTCGTGGACGACGCGAGGTTCGCGCTCTATAGCGGKATCGACCCGGTCAATGCACACAAATACGCCCTTCTCGGGCGGTTGGGCGGCTACTTCTTCATCGGCGAAGGGCTGTCTCGTCGCCCGTTTTACCCGCCACACCCGGAACCGGTACACCTCTACCTTCGCGTGAACAACGACGACCAGACCAGGGGCGCTGGCGTGGGACGGTTCCTCGTGCACGTMAAAATCTGGCGAACTGAATCGCAGGAGTGCGCCAACCTTTATGGCACCATACGGAGCCTCACTGAGACCATCAAGAATCTTGAAGCGTCTATGCACTGGCTCGACCCGCGCAAGGACAAGACCACGATTCTTGAAATCAAGGCCGACATCGTCGCCGCCAAGAAAGCGCKAGGTAGAGCTCAAKCACGAAAAACTCAGCTTGGCTGCCGGTGAGGCCGCAAGGACGAGACTAGGCCGGCACTTGTTTTGATTACCAGAGTGTCCAGCCACGGGAACAGTTGACTCCTGGTCCAGCACGAGTGGGCAGAAACCACCMGGCGGATCGGAGCCACGGACCAGCTGAAGAATGTGGACTCGCTAAGCGTAGACGATCGCGGTTGGTCTCACACCAKAGCGCCGGGATTCGGCATAGTCACCGGCATCGTGGACCGCAGCCGCTACACCAGCGGACATGTCCATGCGCGGTTGCTAAACCTCGTTCCGGTTGCTCCGGGAAGGCTTACATCTGCTGGCTCCACGACCGGGGCACCGGTTCACGGCCGGGACCGGGACAGCAGCGCTGGACGCGTTCTGCGGCAGCGCGTCCCGCTGGTCAAGAAGGTGGGTATTTGGCGGCCGAAACGCGGCGCTGGCGAGGGGTTGAAGTGAGCAGATTTGAACACGAGGATCCAAACCTGCTGAGAGTTGGCTCCCGAGTGATCGAAGCACCAGGGTGAACTACTTGGCCAGGCCAGGACCTTAGCTGGGGCGACGCTTGAGAGTCAGAGCCGTCATATCCACGAAGCGAGGGTCACCATCGAGCGTAATATGCCGATTGGGGCTAGCACGCGGCACCTCTGCCCGACCTCCGCTGCCAATCGCCGCGGGCGGTCGACGCGTCGGCAGTTCACTGAAGAAGTACCCCGGTGAAGAAATATGCCGTCAGCTCATCCCTGCGTTGCGGCGCAACTGACCAGCGTTCTGGAGAAGCAGAACTCTTCGAGGCTGCGCAGCCCATCGGCATGAGCCGCAGCCGCCTTGAAGCGAGGGATCTGAACCGCGCCACTACGAGGTGGAACCGGGGTGCTTCGCCCCGTCTGGCCGAAGACATTCAACATAGGGGCCGGCGCGCATGAAGCGGAAGCTAGAGGGCCAAGGAGGCTGAGAGTGCCCGCTCGGTCCACAGTCGGAGGGCTCCAGCTGCCCCAGTGGGCACCAACTTTCCGGTCATCGCTGGGGAGGGCGGCCCCGGGTCCTCCCGGTCTGCCATCCGGGGACCGCATCGTCCAGGAGCTTGAGTCTCACGGGGTCGAGGTTGCCGCGGCGGCGGGTGTACCGCTGGGTGTGGATCCACGCCCGGAGGGTGTGTTCACGCGCTGAGTCGCAGTCCTTGTGGCGGGGCCAGTCGTTGCCTTCTTGGCGGTAGGCCGCGAGATGGGCGAGGCCGTGGTGCCAGCGGGCTTCGTCCTCGGATTCCCTGCGGTTGTCGGCCCACCCCGGCACCCCGGCACCCGGGCGAGACCGGTGCCGTAGACCGGGTCCAGGGTCCCCTCGGCCGCTTCGCGCCGGCGCCCGGCCAGCCACCGCCATGGACCTTTCGCCCGGGTCGTCAGAACGGCCGACGGGCAAACGGCCTTCAACCGAAACCCTTGGGGATGCCCTCTTCCATGCAGGCGAGATCCTTGGGGGAAGGGTGACGAACGGGTGCGGCCTTCGCGGCGGCCTGGTGTTCGGCCTCAACGCCCGGGTCCTGGCGCCGGGCGATGGCCAGGTGGTATCCGACMGTGGCGGGCTCGGCGCGGACGAGGGCAGCGATGCGTTGCCGGCTCAGTCCKAGCCGGTACATCAGCACCCATTCGGCGTCAGAAGGGCACCGCAACCGCCTGTACATGATGGACCATCATGCCACGGCGTACCCACAAGTCGAGCGGACACCGCGGCCCTTCAGAAACGGATTTCGGGCGTCMGCTGGCGCGGCTGGCTGTGGGGTCCAGTTTTGTCCGTCGCAGGGCTCCGGCCAACCCTGGAAACCGTCATTTCAAATAAGAGAACTCAGGGGCCTTGCTATGCGGCGGTGACGGTGGGATTTGAACTCTGCCATCGGTGCAGGTCAGAGAAGAAAACGCATAGATCGCGGGGAACTACATCAGGGTAGTTCACTCGTTGTAACGGCTTTTCTCATGGGTTTGTTGCMAAAATGTTGCCACCTGCATGCTGGCATCCGTACGGACTAAGGCCTTCGTTCCGTCGGCGTGACTTCGAGCAAGGACATGACATCTCTATGCGAATCGAGGCATCATTCCACGGCCCGTTCGTGCACGATACCTGTTGTAGCAGTGTGGCCACGGAAGGGGAACCATGAGGCCTTACAACGCCATATGCGCGGGGCTCGAGGCCACTGCCTTTGAGAAGCCCGCCGGCGCCGGACCCGAGGAACCCCGTGCCGAGGGCAACAGTTTCTCGCACGTCGAGAACGCCCACAGCTTTACGACCGAGCCCGAACTGCACGCCGKCTGGCGGTCGTCAGACCGTGAAGGCTTCCTCGACGGAACCGTAGACTGGGACACCGCTGTCATCAAGGTAGCCCTCGTCAGTGGCTGCACCTTCTACGCAGCCCACAAGTGGGTCCCCGATGCCACCGGCGCGTCCGGCGTCCTGGCGGCCACCTCCGCCGCCCTGTCCTCCAAGACAGTCACCGGCGGTGTGGCCGGYTMCTCCGCGATCACCGCCAACGCCTCGAACCACTCGCTGCTGGTCTTCCAGTCCTCGACCATCACCGGCGGCGCAGATGACGCTGCTAACGCGCAGCGCCTCGTCGGCTGGATCGACACCGCCACCAACCTGCCGGCCGTGCCCAATGGTGGGGACATAAGTGTTGCGTGGGATTCGGGATCTAGCCGCCCTCTTCCGTCTTTAGGCCCATTACAGTGGATCGATGACTTTCTCAAACGTTAGCCTCGACCCGAAGCCGTGCGTCACCTGTGGTAATCCCTTCATTCMGAACTCCAACCGCCAGAAATACTGCTCCGCTGTGTGCCGCAACGGCACCGGCGTATGCGCTGGCTGCGGGGAGACGTTCCAGAAGACCGGGACAGTCACGGACCAGCGATTCTGCTCCACGGCCTGCTACTACGCGACAGAGGCCCGCACGAGGAACAGGATCTGCGGGCAGTGCGGCGGAGAGTGCTCCCCGGGCAACCAATACTGCTCCTACGAGTGCGCCCACCTGGCCGCCCAGGCCGCCAGGACCACGGCCGAATGCCTGYATTGCGGCGCGCTTTTTACGGCCAAGGTGTCAAGCAATCGCAAGTTTTGCTCCCGGACCTGCTCCGCGCAGTACCGGAACACCAGCGACTTGACGGCACTCCCCGAGGGGACAGTCCGCCCTCATACTTCCGGCTACCTCCTAATAAAGGCCGGCGGCGGCTGGGTCATGCAGCATCGACATGTCATGGCGCAGCTCCTCGGCCGGCCACTGGAATCCCACGAACGGGTCCACCACCGCAACGGCGACCGGGCAGACAACCGCCCGGAGAATCTGGAGCTGTGKAAGGTAAAGAAAAAGGACCCTGCCGGCGTTCGGGCCGACGACTACCACTGCGCAGGATGCACCTGCTTCGATTAAAAGAAGGATCCCATGGCCCTGGTAAGCAATTGCGCCGAGGGCCGGACTTCCCGAACCACCGTCAGCTCCGGCGATAGTGGCGGCGTGTCGGGAACGGCACTCACGACGCACACGATCGGTTTCAAGGTTCGTGGGGAAATTGATTCCCTCATTAGTGTCATGCCGGCGTCCGGGCTGCCCTGGCCATGAGGATGATTGATTTGTAGTTGCCGGTGTTGCGGCAGCCGCGTGCGTTTSATGTGCTTGATCCCGGTGTCGTTCGCCTCGGCAGACGGCGCGACAGAGCTCGTTTGTTTCCGGCCGCCAGCCAGCCTCAACCAGTGCCCAGAGTTCCTCTTTCGAGGTGGCCCGTCAGGCAAGGTGAGGACACAGGGCTCGTTCAGCGCGGCACGGACCACCAGGACACCGCGAAGGCTGCGGCGGTCTCGGACACGGCCCGTCCAGACCAGATGACAGCTYTCAACTACGTGGTCGCGGAGCTGGGCAGTGCACCGGGAACGGCTCGGGACCTAGGCGGTCGACTCAAAGAACGACAGCCGGACACGGTCTGCTTCATCGCGGTATCAGCGGTACTTGGAAGCGGTAGTTGGACCACAGAACCTCCACGGCACCGGCGACGGGAATGTCCCGGATCCGCGGGAAGCGCCGTTCCTTCCGCCGCGCCGGCACGACGTCGCAGATGGGGCACCCGGTGGCTGATCTGTCTGGACAATGATCTGGTGGTGCCTTTCGCCCAGCAGGCTGACGGACATGACGCGGCAGCCGTACAGGTTAAACGGCACTTGCCGATTAGCTTGTGGTCGCGGCGGTCAAACACGTCCTGGGCCCGTGTGTGTTCCCAAGGCATTGGTCTCGGGGTCTTTGAAGAACCGACCGGAACGGAATCGATGTCCAGGCTCTGGACCTGCCGGATCGTATCCTAGCAATTCGCGCCACTACGATCAGTCGGCCTGATGGTTACACAATTTCACGGGCCAGATGCACTTCCCCTTGTTATGAGCCCAATTCTCAAGTTCGGATATCACTGTCAGGCTTTGAATTTCTTCGATCGTGACGGCTGTCCTCGCGAAATCTTCGACCGTATTTGCCTTTATCTTTGTCCCTGATAGCACTTCCGAAAGCACCCAAGCTACGGCCGCAGCAATGTGATGACCATTATGAAATTGTTCCAGATCGGCCCCACTCCCCGTATTAACGATGTCCGCGAAGCCCTTGGAATAGAGGCCCCCCTGGCTTTTTCGGACGAGTAACTTCTCGAGTTCGGAGGATTTAAGGMTCAGAGTTGCCGAATCTCCGAGCATATGAATTGGAAATTCTCTCATGCTGATCCCCGAGGCATTATCAGCCATATACTTACGGGCAGCTGTCCACGGCTCCACAAGACGCACGACGATGTCTCGCCAGCTAGAGTGCCCGGTTTTGGCAAGAATCATTTGGTCTCTTAGCTGCGAGTTAGAAGAGACTATGCGATCGATCATCCCTTCGATGGCAAAGAGATCGGCGTCCAGATCGGCCAGCTGACTGTAGAAGATTTGACCCTCGGCACTCCAAGGATCCAAGGGGTCGCTGTCCAGAACCGCAGACACTCGGTCAATGCCTTGGAGTGTCAACTCTTGGATGCATTTCGCTACGTTCTGCTTGCCGTCGAGGAACTCGACTTCCCACTCCTCGATAGGCAATATCTGGTTGAACAATCTGAAGTCGGTAGCACCCTCAACTAGCAAATAAAAGCGCTTGTCGACCATGGCMTGCATCAGAATTTCGTTTGTCTTGGTTGTTGGCGTGATCTCATCCCTAAGATCACCAACTATCATTCCGGATCACCMAATGACTGAGTTAGGTGCCATGAGTTATTGATTATTTGCGGTGAATGCGTGGCAATAATGAAACGAACGTTGGATACTGCTGAGACGTTTTGAAGATCATCCAAGAAAGCCTTCTGCCATGCTACGTGCAGGGATATTTCGGGTTCGTCAATGAGTACAAGAGCATTGGGCTCAGCATCGAAAAGGAGATACTTTATGAGGATGAGTTCGTGCTGTTCGCCGGAAGACAGATCAGCAACACCGAGCATCCTGCCGGATGAACTCTCGATGGCAAGTGATCGATCTTCACGGAAGAAGACCATTTTCCTGTGAAATCGCTTATTCAATGTTTCTGTAAACAAATCAAGACGATTGAGAAGCCCGCGGAATGACTCCAGTTTCTGATCGCTGTCGGCCAAATACAGTCCGAGAAAGGATTCTTCCCAATTCATCAATTCACGGTCGGGCAGTTCTACGCTAGAATCGTCTTCAGAAGCGAGATGATATTCCGCTAGCTGCTGTCGTATGGATAACTGTTMGGTATGCTTGCGTCTAATTTCGTCCTCGGAGTAATTATGCTCAGACGAACTTAGGACGCGTTCTGGAAACGTGCGATCCAGCTGCTGTGAGATCCTGGAATTGGCTGCCAGAGCTTGGTCCATTAGTAGCTGGACGGAACGCRATAYGTGGTCGATGGCCAGTTGCTTAGGTGCGGAAACGTCCTCCGGGGAACGGCCCTGAGMCACAAGCCTTTGGGTCTCAATGAGTGTGGCGTTTGAAGAGCTAAAGAGGTCGTCCGCCCAACTCGGGAAATAGGTTGCCTCGTCGCCGAACTCGTCGCCGAATGCCCGCGACAGGTGTCGTCGTATCGCGCTGGCGTCGCTGTCGGCTAGATCGGCCGGACTCCATCGGCTTGACGAAAATCTGGAGTAGCTCTCCCCATCGCTGGAGCGGATACCGATTTCACTCATGGCACGCCTTAGCACCACCTGTGGAATGCGATTMAAATCAACTATCGGCGGTATCCAGTCTTCCGCAAGCTCGTCCGATTCGTAAGAGACTTGGAGGCGTGGTTGATCGGTTTTCACCCGCCGCCCGCTCGACAGCTGCCACTGAGAATGCGATGCCAGAGCGTCTGGATTAACGAATGACAGGCGAACTTCGGAGCCATCGTCAAATCTAAATTTCGCGTCTCGGAACGGCATGTCTTGGAGGAGCGTCCACTCGCCTTGAAGCGTGTAGCTGATTATCTCTAAGAGGTGTGTCTTACCAATTCCATTCGGCCCATAAATAATCAATACGTTTTGACTGTTGCTGAAGCTGATCTCGTGGTCGTAATCGTCCAACAGTCCTGTTACGGCTACTGAGACAAGTTGCGGACGGGGAGCATTGTGCTCGATGATGATCTGTCCCTTTMATTGAGTGACTATTCACGGTCGCTCGTCTGCGGTAGTTTCGGCCCCACAATATCCGATCGAATCGCGGGAGCTCGACTGCTGCAACGTCGATCGAACTGGGATCTGGTCTCCTAGGTTCGTTCTTCCGCGAACCGCGGCGCCATGGACTCCATCTGTTCCATGACCAGCTTGATGGCCTCGGACTGCTTGTCCGGCGGGTAGCCGAACCGGACCAGGAGCCGCTTGATCGAGGAGCGCAGCTTGGCCCGGACATCGTCGCGGACGGTCCAGTCCGTACGGACGTCACGGCGCATCACGGACACGAGCTCGCGGGCAATGTCGGCCAGGATGCCTTCGCCCTGGACTTCCACTGCCGACTCATTCGAAGCCACGGCATCGTAGAACGCTAGCTCGTCCGAGTTCAGCGGGGGAGTGAACCGGGCGCCGCGGTTGCCTTCGGCGGCCACCTCCCGGGCCAGCTCCACCAGTTCGGCGATCACCTCCGCTGACGTGAGCTGCTGGTTGGTGTACTTTTTCATCAGCTCGGTGATCCGCTCGGAGAATGCACGCTGGCGGATCACGTTATTGCGGGTCGTCTTCGCGGACTCATCAGCGATCAGCTTCCGCAGTGCCTCKATGGCCAGCTGCGGATTCCGCGCCTGCTGCGTCTTCGCGATGAACTCCGGCGTCAGATCATCCAGCGACGGCTTGGGCATGCCCGCCGCCTCGTAGATGTCCAGGACCTCGCCGGAGGACGTCGCCGAAGCGATCAGGTTGCCGAGCAGCCGCTGGATTTCCTCCGGCACCGGCTCGCCGCTGGCTTGCCGGTCGGCGGCGTCGTACTTTGCCATCCAAACGCGTATCTCCTCGTACACCTGGATMTCGGGGCGCAGCTCGGCCAGCGTTTCGGACCCTGAGCAAAGGGCCCAGGCCCGGGACAGCTGGCTGGAGAACCTGCGGTACTTCGCGGCCAGCGACTCTTCGCCCTCAGCGGGCTGGTTGCCGGGCGTGCCGGGACTCCGCAGGTAACTGACGGCACCGGTGACGGCGTTCAGGAATGCCTTGGGCCCGCCCTTTAGCAGCACGGCCTTCCAGCCGTACCCCGCAAGCAGCTCACGCAGGGACTCCACCAGCGAAAGCGTCACGCCGACGGCCTCGTCAATGTTTCTTCCCACCGGCTTKTTCGCCCGATCGGACTGCGTGTACTCGCCCAGCGCCTTGGCCAGATTCTCCGCCAKCGGCGCGTACGCCACCAGCAGCCCATCCTCCTTGCCGCGGAAGGTGCGGTTCACGCGGGCCAGGGTCTGCATCAGCAGCGCGCCCTTGAGCGGCCGGTCCAGGTACAGGGTGTGCAGCGGCGGGGAGTCGTAGCCGGTGAGCATCATGTCCTTGACGATCACCAGTTCMAGCTCGTCGTCCACGTCCTTGAGCCGCTCCTTGACGGTGGCGTTCAACGAGTCCCGGCGCACGTGGTCGGAGACCGGCGGGACGTCGGACGCGGTCCCGGAGTAGACCACCTTGATCTTGCCCTTGGCCAAGTCATCGGAGTGMCACTCGGGCCGCAGTTCAACGATCGCCGTGTACAGCCTCGCGCAGATTTCCCGCGTGGCGCCTACGATCATCGCCTTGCCCGGTGCTTCGATAAATTTGCCCATCCTGGCGCTGCGGTTCTCCCAGTGCGCCACCAGGTCCGCGGCCAGCGCCGCGATCCGTTGCGGCGCACCGTACACGGCGTTCACGACGGCKACGCTCGCCTCGATGCGTGCCCGCTCGGTGTCGTCCAGCCCCAGCGTGGCTTCGTCGRCTGCCTGGTCCAGAATCTCCTCGGTGAGGTCCGAGGCCAGCCCCACCTTGATCAGCCGCGGTTCGAAGTACACCGGGACGGTAGCGCCGTCCTCCACCGCCCGGGAGAGGTCGTAGACGTCGATGTACTCACCGAACACATCCTGGGTGTTGCGGTCATCGAAGGAGATCGGCGTGCCGGTGAAGGCGATCAGCGTCGCGTGCGGCAGGGCGTCGCGGAGGTGCCGGGCGTAGCCGTCCAGATCGTCGTAATGGGAACGGTGGGCCTCGTCCACCACCACGATGATGTTGCGGCGGGCGGACAGCAGGGGGTGGTCGGCGCCGGCGTCCTTCTCCGACTTGCTGCGGCCGAACTTCTGCAGSGTGGTGAAGTAGATCCCGCCGGTGGTGCGGTTGCTCAGTTCCTCGCGAAGTTCGGAGCGTTTTTTGATCTGCTTGGGGGACTCTGCCAACAGCAGGCTGCKGTCGAAGCCCTCGAACAGCTGGCCGTCGAGTTCGTTGCGGTCCGTGATGACCACAACGGTCGGATTCCTGAGTTTGGGGTGCMGTGCCACCAGATTGGCGTACAGCTCCATTTCCATGGACTTGCCCGAACCCTGCGTGTGCCAGACGACGCCGGCCTTGCCGTTGCTTTCCACCGCTTGGACGGTGCTTCCCACCGCTTTGGTCACGGCGAAGTACTGGTGCGGCTTCGCGATGCGCTTGCTCAGCCCGTCCGATCCTTCATCAAAGGCGGTGAAGTTGCGGATTAGCTGCAGGAATCGCTCTTGGTTGTAGAGGCCCTGAAGCGCCGTGTCCAGCGCAGTCACGGCCTGCCCGTCTTCCATGTACCCGGGCGCGACGGGTATACCGTCGTCGTCGACGTTCCAGGGTGAGAAGTGGTTGAGGGGAGTGAACGGTGTGCCGTACTTGGCCTGGATCCCGTCCGAGGCGAGTGTGAACACGCAGAAGCGGAACGCCATGGGGAACTCGCGCAGGTAGGTCTGCAGCTGGGCGTGCGCGGAGGCGACGTCGGCGGTGGCGCTGCCGGCCTTCTTCAGTTCGATGATGCTCACCGGCATGCCGTTGCAGTAGAGCACGACGTCGAAGCGGCGTTTGTAGTCGCCCTGCACGAGGGTGACTTGGTTGACGGCGAGCCAGTCGTTCTGGTCCGGGTCCGAGCTGAGCAGGTGAATGGTGGGGTTGGCTTCGTTGCCGTCCGAGTCGATGTAGCTGAGCCGGTAGCCGTCCACCAGGTAGTTGTGGATGCGGTGATTTTCGGTGATGGCGTCGTTGGACTTGGGCGAGGCGATTTCGGCTACAGCCTGCTGCAGGTACTGGGCCGGCACCGTCGGGTTGAACCGMTGCAGGGCTGCCAGGAGCCGGGACCGGACCAGCAGCTCATCCCAGGAATCCCTCTCTGCCCTCCCGGGGGCGATGTCCTGGCCGGTAGCGGGCCGCCAGCCGAGCGGCTCGGCCAAGAGCTCGAGGGCCATGCCTTCCCAATCGGCTTCGGAAAAGGCTACGGCGGGTGCTGCTGTCACGGTGGTTCCCCCTGATGGACCGGATGTAATTCTGAATTCGTGTGGAAGCTCGGGTTGAGTTATCGCTTACTGGGCAGGCGGAGTGAGAGGTGGTGGGAGGGAAATGGCGCAAGCGGCGCTTTCACAATCGCGCTGACTGGCCAGGCCTTGATGAAAGACGTTGTCATTGCTATCTGCGGCGCACCTGCGCCCGACCTTATACCCCTGCGTCCTCCAGCACATTCTCGGCATCCTTGACTCGCAGCATGCCGGACATGAGCTGAGGGAGCAGAGCATCGCGGATAGCTGCCAGCGTGCGGTTCTCTAGGGCGACTGCTACGCGCTGGGAATAYAGCCCCTCTACAGAGGATTCGAATAATCTCAGGCTCTTAGTGTCCGGAACGCAAATGTCGGTTTCCTGGAGGTCCTTCTTGTTTAGGTGAATCACTGTGGTTGCCGTTTTGTAGCCTTCTATCCRGCTAAGCGGTTCCTTTAGACTCTCACGGACAAAGGCCTGCCCCGTCGCTTTACCGCGGGCGCGGCAGACCCGCTGGTTCAGGAGTCCTGGTTCTCCTAGCCACGACGTTGGTCTGAATTCTGCATCCATCCCCACAACCACGTCGCCGGGCTGAACAAGAACTTCCTTCGGGCGACTCTCTGTTGTCCATACCTGACTGGTGAATGTCTTCAAGTCTCGTATCCGTATCAACGGCCGCCCGGTGCCGGGCTCTGAGAAGTCATGACCTTTGAAGGGCTCCCCGAAGTCGATATCGATGACGTCGAAGAGTCGTCTAGATTCGGCGCCTCCAGATGCAATAGCCTGCCGGAAACGAAGCGATATCAATTCGTCTGATGTGGCCGCGAGTTTGGAGTTGGCTGCGATCTTGTCGTCGAGCGCTCCCAATACATCTACAATCGCCTTTTGCGCAGGGAACGGTGGGAGGAGCAGGGGGAGGGAGTAGAAGGCTTCGCGGGTGGTGGACGGAATAGCTGACCCTGAATCGAGCCCGTTGATATCTGCAAGCTGAAGTGCATAAAACGCCCACCGATCGTAGACTTCTGGGCCCGAGTCGACGTAGAAAGCAGTATCAATGACCGAGAAGGGTGTGGCGCTGTAATGAACGCCTCGGTAAGCGCCCTTGCGGCMAACTATGACGCCCGGCCGATTTACCTGGGGAGTCCGGGTAAAACCAACTGGCCCGTTGGTGCCGTATACGGGGACTGTTGCATCAGGATCGTCTCGGTATCCGGAAAGAGCCTTTCCGTACCTAAGTTCAACGATTTGTCCCCACTTTTTCGGCTCAAACATCAACCCGCCCCAACTGCTGGCGCACAACAGCCGCCAGCCGTTCCGACTCCTCGAACTGCTCGAACAAGTCCTTGGATAGCCGGGCGATCTTCTCCTCGATCGGCTCGCCGTCGTCCTCTACATCGGCCGCGCCGACATACCTTCCCGGMGTCAGCGCGTAGTCTGCGGCCTTGACCTCCGCGAGGCTGGCCGAGTAGCAGAATCCGGCTTCGTCGTCGTACGTCAGCCCGGCTTCCACCGCCGAAATAGTCCCGCGCCAGGCGTGGTAGGTGTTGGCGATCTTGGCGATGTCCTCGTCGGAAAGGGCACGTTCGGCGCGGTCCACCATGTAGCCGAGGTTCCTGGCGTCGATGAAGAGCACCTGGCCAGTGCGGTCCACGAAGCCGTTCTTGCCGGCGGTCTTGTCCTTGGCGAAGAACCAGGTGCAGACAGGGATGCCGGTGCTGCGGAAGAGCTGGGTGGGCAGGGCCACCATGCAGGAGACAAGGTCGGCCTCGACCAACTGGGCGCGAATCTCCCCCTCACCGCCGGAATTGGAGGACATGGAGCCGTTGGCCATGACCACGCCGGCGCTGCCGCCKGGGGCCAGCTTGGAGATGATGTGCTGGATCCAGGCGTAGTTGGCGTTGCCTGCCGGGGGCACGCCGTATTTCCAGCGGGGGTCGGACTCGGAGCGGGCCCAGTCCTTGATGTTGAAGGGCGGGTTGGCCATGATGAAGTCCGCGCCGTTGTTGCCGGTCAGTTCGGGGTGCTGGTCCCGGGCGAAGGTGTCGCCCCACCGGGAGGCGAGGTTGGCGTTGAGCCCGTGGATGGCGAGGTTCATCTTGGCCATCCGCCAGGTGCGCTCGTTCAGCTCCTGGCCATATACGGAAATGTCCGAGCCCTCCATGTTGTGCGCGGCGAGGAATTTCTCGGCCTGGACGAACATGCCGCCCGAGCCGCAGCATGGATCATARACGCGGCCCCGGTGCGGTTCGAGAACCTCCACGAGAACGCGGACCACGCCGGCGGGGGTGTAGAACTCGCCGCCGCGCTTGCCCTCGGCCTTGGCGAACTTCTCCAGGAAATACTCGTACACCTCGCCGAGCAGATCGCGGGCCTTGCTGGCACCCTGGCCGGTGAAGCGGGCGGAGTTGAACAGGTCCAGCAGCTCGCCGAGGCGGCGCTGGTCCACGTTGTCGCGGTTGTAGATGCGGGGGAGCGTGGCGGCCAAGGACTTGTTGTCGGCCATGATGAGTTCCATGGCTTCATCGATGAGCTGCCCGATTGACTTGGGCTCTGCGCCGTCCATCGCAGGCAGGCCCTTGGCGTTGTCGGCCAGGTAGGTCCAGCGGGCCCGTTCCGAGACCCAGAACACGCCGCGGCCGGTGTACTCGTCGACGTCGTCGATCAACTGGCCGATCTGTTCCTCGTTGAGCCCGTCGGCCTCCAGTTCGCCCTGGATCTCMCCGCGGCGCTCCTCGAAGGCATCCGAGACGTACTTGAGGAACACCAGGCCCAGGATCACGTCCTTGTACTGGGAGGCATCCATGGAGCCRCGCAGTTTGTCCGCGGCCTTCCAGAGGGTGTCCTTGAGTTCCTTCATGGTGGACGGGGCGAGGTCCACCTTCAATTTCGGGGGCATTAACGGGTTCCTTCGGTCTGTGGTTCGGCGAGCTTAGTGCTGTGGTCTGTCAGGGTGAGGCTTCCGCCCGCTACGCCGTCCGTAATTAGGGTAGCGAGTTCTTCGAGCMGCCCGAGGCGTTCGCGGACTTGCTGCTGCTCGTGTTGCAGTCTGGC
Source organism: Arthrobacter sp. 10T413_2 (assembly GCF_056394205.1). Lineage (NCBI taxonomy): Bacteria > Bacillati > Actinomycetota > Actinomycetes > Micrococcales > Micrococcaceae > Arthrobacter > Arthrobacter sp. 10T413_2. The sequence goes on from NZ_JBFTHK010000040.1 coordinate 17,007, forward strand.
CACGTAATCGGACAGTTTCTTACGCTGGGAGTCCGGGACGCGGCGCAGGCGCCACTGGCGCCAGGACTTGTCTGCCGCTGGGAGCTTGTTGATGTCCGCGGCGACGACGTCGGCCAGCAACCCGCCGGGGTMACCGGCGTCGATACGCAGCACMCGAGCAGGAAATGCGACGGCGGAGCCGCCTTGCGCGTCCACCAGTGCGGCGGACCTGGGGCTGGTGCAAAAGACGACGTMGCCAGGCTCGGTGAGCCGGCCCGCGGGGTAGCTGGCGGCRAAGTCCAGGAGACTGATGTGGCGTGGCGGGGCGGTCTGCGGGTGGAGCAGTTCGGTCGGTCCTAGGACTCGAGTCCCGCCGCGTGGCGTCAGGTCCGCATCGTCGAGCCGGTTGCCTTTGATGTAGTTGAGGTTGCCAGCGGCGATGAGTTCCTGGACGGTGGCGGGCTGAGCCTTCGTGGTCGGATCGCAGGGGAGCACGGCCACGTCACCGAATTGTTCGGTTCTGCCGGCTCGCAGCATGCGCACAAGTTCCTCCACACGAAGGGCTGCTTCGGCGCCGCTGGAACTCGGGGCCGAACCGTGGGATGGCGCTGCCGCCAAGGACTTCCTGCTGGCCAGCAGGAGACGGGTCTGTACCAGCCGGGCGAAGCGGAAGGAATGGGCGCGGATGGTGGCGCGGTCACCCATCGACGCGACGATATCGCTGATGAGGTCCTGGCTGACGTCTGCTGCGAGGTCGCGGGTGCTGAGGTCAGCCACCATGGTCCACCGCTCCGCAATGGGCACCTCAGCGAACGACGGTCCCAGCACCCACAGTGCCTGGGCTTCTCGTGGCTTGGAACGCAGTAGGCGCTGTGGCAGCCGCACGATGGCGCGCACCCGGCCGGTGCGCAGCAGCCCGGAGCGGAGCCCGGCGGCGCCAGCGGCCAGCGGCACATCGCATAGAACCCGTGCCGGAGCGATGATGACCGCCCGCTGCTGATCGTCCATCTGCAGGACAAGGTGTTCCACCGCCGAGAGAATCTGCCTCTCGTCCATTCCGGGTTCACCGGGGGACGGGTACTGCGCCACATGCACTACAGGTCCATGGACGGCGAACTCGCCACTCGGATCGACACGGATCTGCCCGCCCTCCACGCCGTGGACGCACAGGCGGCGACGCACCAGGCGGCCTGCGCCGCCGTCGTCGTCCGCTGTAAGAAAGGTGACGGGAGCACCTTCCCCGGCAGCGTGAACGACGCCCATCAAAAGGTCGCTGCCGCCGCGTGTGGAGTCGGCAAACACGGAGTTTCCGCCAAGACTCGCGGCCAGTTCCACCGCAGCAGCGGCACTCATCCCCACGGCAGAGTCGGTGAGGGCGGTCTCCGAGTGCTCACGCAGCCCCGCCCGGAACCTCGCGGCAAGCAGCCGCTCGAAGGCGGCGGCCGCGTTGTAGGCACTGTCCACCAGCCGGTCCGCGAATGCTGCCGTGGACGCAAGCGACGTGCCCAGAACTACCAGTTCCGAATACAGGAACGTGTCATCCGGATCGCACTCATCCGCGATGTMCAGCAGTTCATCCGGGCTCAGCTGCCCCACCGAGTTGCCGGTCATTGCCTTGAGCGTCAGCAGGGCCGTGAGAGCGTCGAATGTGTTTCCCTGGGCGCCGTAGGCAGCGGTGCCGGGCATCCGGGCGAAGGAGGCGACGTCGTTGGCGGCCTCCGGGTTATTGCCCCGCCCAGTGACGGCAAGCCATGCGGCGATGTCGTCGGCGTCGAAGAGCTCCCGCCCGCCGTCGAACGCTGCAGGCTCCGGAAACGGGTGGACAGTCCCGGCGCTGCGTTTGCGCCACATGGAAACGACGGGGCGCTKGACCTGCGCTAGGGCGGCAACGTCCGAGAGGGTCATGCGCAGGGCTTCTGCTTCGTTCATTTGCGCCTCCTTACGACGTCGACCCTCAGCCTAACTGGACCCCAAGGAGTTTTCTTGTGCGGTGCTGATAACGGGGGTTATCAGTGTTTATTGTCGTGTGCTGCGCTGGACGGTCGTAGCTTCGTTMTGCAGCTACGAAGGAATCCTCCGGAGCTGCGACGGCGGCGGGGAATCATGCATTGKGGKACTGGTATCCCGCCGCCGCTCAGCAGCCATCCCTGAACAGAGGAAGACATCATGTTGAACACCGACACCGACGAGCCGGCCGGAACGCCTACCGAAGACGTCCTGGAGGAGGCACAGCCGGCCACCAAAAACGCAAAGCCTGGGCGGAAGCGGCGGCTCTTCGCTGCCGTCGCCGTCCTGGCCCTGCTGTCAGGTGCGACCGCCGTCGGCACCACGCTGCCGGACCCGAAGTCCAGCGCAGCCTACATKGCTCTGGCGCGAGAGAAAGCGTCCGTGGAGGCCGAGCGAGTCGCGGCCAAGTCCAGCTACGAGTCGATGAAATCGAAATACGACACGCTGCAGAACGGCATTACAGACCGCGAAGCCAAGGTCACCGCCCGCGAAACAGAGGTCGGGAAGGCTGACGCTGCCGTGAAGACTGCCGAAGCCGCCGTCAAGGTGCGCGAAGATGCAGTCACCGGCGCCGAGAAGACTAAAGCGGCCAACACCATCGGTGACGGCACCTGGACGGTCGGCAAGGACATCGAGGCCGGGACCTACCGGGCGGCTGCCGACGTCGGMTCCACCTGCTACTGGGGCATCTACGCCACCGGAAGCAACGGCAGCAACATMATCGAAAACGACCTCCCCGGCGGAGGCCGGCCCACCGTGGCACTGTCCGGCGGACAGGACTTCAAGTCCACCCGGTGCGGCAAGTGGGAAAAGCAGTAACAACCCTACGCAGTCACACCATTCATTCACCTGTAGAAAGGCACCACATGTCGCACGAGAACTCCGAACAGCCGTCTACCGCCGCAATGGCAGGGCCTCAGCCGCGGCCGTTCCTCAAGAAGAAGCGCTTCCTCATTCCGGCCGGCGTCCTAGTACTTGGCATCGCCCTGGGCTCTTGCTCCGGCGGCTCCAAGCAGGCCAGTGACGCGAGCCCCGCTGCAACGCCGTCGTCCGCAGCGGGTGCTGCAGCGGCCCCGGCCGCTACTGCTGCTCCGGCTGCATCACCGGCCGCCGCACCGGCACYGGCGGCGCCCACCGTCGGCGTTCCGTTCAGCGTCAAGATGGGTAACGGCGACATCGCGAAGATTACGATCGTCTCGGCCGTGCGAACGKACGCTGTTACCACGACAGCGTTCGCCACTGCGCCGAAGAACGGCAGCTACTTGCTGTTKGACGTCCTCTGGKAAACGGAGGCAGGGAAGACCAGCTCCAACCCGTTCTACTTCTCGGCCAAGGACGCTAATGGGCGCAAAGCCGATCTGAGCCTCTTCGCGGACAACCAGCTGGGCTCCGGCGATRTTCTGCCGGGCGACAAGGCCCGCGGATTCATTGCGTTCGATATCGCGCCCGGTGCTTCCACGGTGATGATCTCCACCCCGCTGATGCAGGAAGCTGCACGGATCCAGATTCCGGGGTAGGCGGCCAAGGGAGCCGTGTCCTGTCACGGCCCGGCTCCCTTGGACCCGCTCAGATCCTTGGCGTCCTGAAGAACGGACAGGGCGGTCGCCCCTGCCCTGATCGACTACTTTCGCGGTTGTTGCTCTCATCCCGTTGGCCTGCGTGGGGGCAGGCTGCGCCCCGTGCCTTCCCCTCGTTCACCGCAGTCGATCTGCTGAGGTTCCAGCAGCGCTACAGGCGATCAGATCMAGTGGCGACAGCACACTAGCTAGTCTGTGCGATTGCGCAGGACCTTGACCAGACCGGACCCCTGGGCCGGGGCGCCATGGGCAGAGAGGAGGGCACGCACGATGTCTTCGAGTGTTGGCTCTCGTGTGGTACGGACTTGCAGGATGGTTCCCACTTCCGTGTAGATGTTGTCCAGCAGCAGGTATCCGACCACCTCCGAGGGATTTGCAGTCACGGATCCATGCCAGTCAATGATTGGCCGCCCAGTAGAAATCTTGTAATCCCAAGCGACAGTGTCGCCATGGGGAACGAAACGCCATTGGCGGCGTTCGAAGAACGGCTGGAGGCTGTCCATGGTCGACGTGGTCACTATTTGGACGTCGGATTCGCGCAGCTTGCGAACTAGGCCGCGCATTACCTTGTCCCCGTAGCCTTTGCCGCGCCATGCAGGGTCCACATAGATCAGTTCAAGTTMCACGCGCAATGCACTGCCGTCKGCTCTGCCGTGCCCGTGGGGTTTCGCTGAAGCGAAGGCGATGGTCCTTCCGCTGATACGGCCGACGGCGTACAGGCAGTGTGGCCCGGTGATCCGCCGGGCCACAAAGGCATCATCAACGACAGGGACCGGCACTTCTGGGTGGTCGAGCMAGATTTCCTTCACAGCAGCGCGAATCAGTTMAAGGTCTGAGGGGTCGTAGGTGTATTCCACTCTGAACTTATTGTCAGTCACTAGGTCTCTTTCGGTGGTGTTGATGCTTCGGCGGTAGTTATAGTGTCTGCGTCCTTTTGGGGCGCGGGGGCTAGCCATTCGCTCTCCGCCTGGCCAGCAGCGCATCCACCCGGTTCGCCTGCGGCTCCACCTGCACGGTGTTAAGTGCCCGACTTAGGTCCTTCAAAGCTGACAGGTAGGCGGCCCCCAGGCGCGCCGACGGTCCTGCCTGGCCGCTGGCATCGACTTGGCGGGCCAGGGCCCGGACCAGCTCCACCAGCGGTTGGTGGGAAGGCTTCAGGATGCCCTGGCTGCTGGCGACCGCCGCGTCAACCGCGTCAAGGTGTGTGTGCATTTCGTTCTCCAAAGATCTGGACCCACATGGCAAAAGATTCGGACGGGGGGAGGACGCTACCGGGCGAACAGTCCGTGAGCTCAAAACTTGTAGCGATTTTGACCTCCCTCCCTACGTGGGGACTAGTCGCTGCGGCCACCTGCGTTAGAAGCGTTAGGTGTTAGAAGTTCTCTCTGATTTCCATCACATACAACACAGGAGGAACATATAGTGCCTGCTTTGGGTGGGAAGTTTCTAACTTCTAACGCTTCTAACACCRCTGGAGGGGGTGCTCGTGCCTGTCCTCCGCTAACGCCGGTTCCCGGGTTCATGCGGGTGACAGGTTCAGCGCTGGCTGCGGCAGCGGAGCGTACTTCCCTCGTTCCAGCTTTCGGAGCCTTCCTGCCAAGTGGGCGCGGCCCAGGTAAACGTCCACGGCTTCGGGCGGGATGTCACGAAGGAGGGCCTTCAGGCTGCGTGGTGTGATTCCTTCCGGGTGGCGGCCGACGGTTGTTATGACGTCGGTCATCCGGTCGCTCAGGCCGCCGGTTACTTTGGCGGTCTGTTCCGCGCATGCTGCCGCTTCGAGGCTGCCACCGGTGAGGGTCCACCGTCCGGAGTCGTCGAGGTCGATGGCATATTCGCCTTCGCGGGTGTCCCTGCTGGTCGCGTGGAGGGTTGCGTTTTTTTCTCCCCGGTCTCGCTGCAGAAGCAGGATGGTGTCGGCCGCACCGGCGATTCCCTGGGTCCCGGAAACTGCGTCTACAAAATCGCTTCCCGATGCTTTACGKGTGTGGTGGACGATGATGATGCTGGATCCGGGGTGCGCGTCGGCAAGCATTTTTAGGCCCCCGACGACGCGGTAGTCGCGTTCGTAGGTGGTTTCTCCTGCGCCTGCGGACGGCATTGCCTTGCCGAGGGTGTCCAGGAATACTACCGGCGCTTTGCCGGAGTGCTTCTCAAAGTATTCACCGATCGTGTCGGGAATAAATCCGMTGGTAACGGAGGTGATGAAGGTCAGGTCTGGGGAGGGTTTGACGGCGCCGAGGCTGACGAGGCGGCTTTTGAGCCGGCGGTGGCCGTCTTCGAGGGCTAGGTAGAGGACTGGGCGCTGTTGCGTGGGGATGCAGCCAAGTGCCGCGGTTCMGTTGCTCACGGCCAGTCCGATCCMGAGCACCAGCCATGACTTGCCGATCTTGGGAGGCGCGACGACCATGGTCAGGCCTTCCGGGATGAGGTCCTCGACGACGTACCGGATGGGCGGGAAATCAGTGGCCATGAGGTCCGCAGCGCTGATTGCCGTGCGGAGGTAGGAGTGCGGCGCCTCTTCGGCTGCGGGCCCGACCCCCTCGAGTTCCGTTGGGGAGATTTCGACGAGGTCGGCGATGGTGTGGCCGGCGGCGATGTGATCGGCGACGTCTTTTCCTTCGGCGGCGGCCAGGATCCTCACGGGTCCGGGTGTGATTTCGGTGAGGTGTTTGTAGAGCGCGGCTCCCCGTTTCTTCCCGGCCTCGTCAAGGTCGATGCAGATGTGGACGTTGGCGGCCCCACGCAACGGTTCATGGTCAGCTTTCGCCCAGTTCCCTGCGCCAGCTGGTGCGGTGGTGGCGGTGACGCCTTGAGACTCGAGGGCGTGGGCGTCCTTTTCGCCCTCGCAGATGTAGAGGGGCGCTCCTGCCTTGACGGCGGCAATGACCTTCTGAAGCTTGTACAAGGGCACGGTGTCGTTGTCAATGACGGTCTGCCGGAACCGTTTGGCAGGGGTGCGGAAGACGGTTCGGGCGAGCTGGCCGTCCGCACCACGGTATTCGTAGGCGGCGCCTTTGGGATTGTCGAAGAGGTCGCTCTTGCCGAGTTTGAGGGCGGCCAGGACGGCGTCGATGTGGCAGCCGGCGTGGCAGTAGACGAGGGCTTGTCCTTCAATCTGGGTGATCGTCAGGGACGKATTTCGATCCGGGTGCGCGGGGCACTGTGCTTGCCACGTGTTTGAACCCGAGGGCTTAGCCGTGTTGCCGTTGGCCAGGAGCATGTCGGCCAGGCGTTCGCCGGCGGTGGAGGCGGTTGCGCTCATGGGGTTCCCGACACCTTTTCCGGGCGGAAGAGCAGAGCCAGACGATCGCGCTGCTCTGGGGACAGGGGCGGMGCGATGGCAATCACTTTCGCGACGTAGGCTTCGAGCTTGGCGGCGGCGAGGGCTTGTCGGGCAGCGTCGATCGCGACGGGGTCAGCGCGACGGGTGGCTACTCCGAGCTGGCTACGGGCGGAGAGGACTTTACTGGGCATGAGAAAGCTCCCGTGTGAGGACAGAACTTAGCTGTCATTTCACCGGGAGCTGTTTGGCCACTTTCCCCTATTGGGGCCCTGTATATTGCGGGCTGAGGTTGGCCGCTACCATTATGGCCTCGACACTAGCACCCAACGTCTAGGTTATGGAAATGCGGTAGCGGCCCTTGGCCTTCACGTTAGCGGTGGCTAGGCATTCGATGGCGTCCCGGAGGAGTTTGACGTCCTGGCGGGATGTGGTTCGGCCACAAGTGCCGCACACTATGCTGTAGCTGTTTCCCCTGGTGCTATGCCCACTCGCGGCGGTTCCTGGACTGTCGGCGCCGACTTCGGGCTCGACGAGCATTTGCACATGGTCTGGTACGGTTTCGCCCTCGTCGATGTCGTTGCAGACCGCGAGCAAGATGGCTACCCCTGTCCGGTGGCCTGCGCAGTAGAGCGGGATACGTGGAGCAGAAGCGTACGCACCTCTTTCCCTTGCGCGAACTAACTCGATCGCGGCCGGGTTGGTCACTAACGCAGTGTACTCAGCTCCGCTGCGTGCAGGAGCGCGTTTCACGGTAAAGAAGTTCAATCGACTACGTCTTCCATTCGATCGTCACCGTGTCAGGATCGAAGATCCTTCTGCCCCGGCCTGGAGGGTGCAAGGTAATGGTTGCCAGAGTGTCTATGACCGCCCGCTGCTGGCTTGAGCGGAGCTTATCCCACTCGTTACGGACATTCTCCGCCCTGATCAGTGGGCCGAGCAAGTCGATGCGGCCAGCGTCTGCCATGGCGACCTCGGCCGTAGCAAGCTTCTCGTTGATGCGGGTTGAAGCTGCCCGGAGCTGCTGCGAGGTCAGCTCGCCTTCTGCGAAGTMCGTTGCCAGGGCAGTAAGGCGCTCGCGGAGTGCGGTGGCCTCCGCTCGAAGCTCAGGCAGGTCAGGCCTTGTTGTGTCTGTCAGCAGGTGGGTGGCGTCAGGCAGTGCGAGGCGGGCGGTGATCGTCCGKACAACACATTCCTCTACCGGGTCAGCCATCCTGGAGAAGTGGCCGGTAGATTGTGCGCAGCGGTAGCCGCGTACCCCGCGCCGAGCTGTGGCTCCGGCATGGATCTTGCCGCCACAAACTCCGCACCGTCCAATCCCCGACAGCATGTACTTCGCCGCGCTTGGCGTCTGCTGGCCTGCACGGCGGGCGAGTATCGCTTGGGCGGCGCGCCACGTCTCTTCAGGAACCAGTGCCGGCCACAGTGCATCGGCAACGATCTCTCCCTTGTGGGCCCTCTTGCCCATGTAGCGGGGGCTGCTCAGTACGTCGCGGACGCTGGACCGCGTCCATGGCGAGGGTTGCCCGGCGTTCTCTCCGCGCCGGGACTGCCCTGTCGTGAACCCCTGGCTATTCCACTCGCGGGCAATTTCGGCMAACGGCGTTCCGCCGAGGTACAGGTCGAACGCTGACGAGACCGCCGCTGCCTCATCGGGCCTGACTGTCATACCGTCACGGTCATAACCGAAAGGCCGCCGTCCGCCCGCGCGCTTGCCGGCGGCCGCTGCCTGTTCAGCTGCCCGGCGCTGTCGATCTGACTTCATCTCCACTTCCATGCGGGCAACGCTGCCGAGTGCGTCCGCGACAAAGCGGCCCGCGGCTGTCGAAAAATCCAGATCCGCTCCGTTCACCAGTGCCAGTTGGGCGTCTCTGTTGCGGCAGGCTTCGTACAGGCGCAGCTCATCGCGGCGATTGCGCTGCAGACGGTCAAGGGACCACGCAATGACCACTTGGKCCCGGCCCGTGTCGACAGCCTCAAGTACGGCTTCGAAGCCGGGGCGGCGCTTACCCGTGTATGCACTGAGATCGTTATCTGTCTCTACCGCGACTATGGTCAGTTMACGGTCGGCGGCCTTTCGCTCGCAGTCTTCGCGTTGTCGGATGACTCCAAGCTGCTGCCCTGTTCTATCTTCACTGATGCGTAAGTAAACAATGGCCTTCACATACGCAAAACTAGCATACTGCGCCTCGCCTGGACGCTGGCGGACCTGTCCCGCCACGACGTCCCGGACACGGACGACGTCGGCCAGGCGCTGGGCCTCCGCCAGGCCGCGACGGCGGCCCCCTGAGCCCGGGCACGACCCCGCACCCCCAACGCCACGCGAAAGGAAGCATCATGAGCGACGACGAACGAACCGCCCGGGCCGCCCTGTCCCGCCTCTTCGAGCCGCAGGACGCGGCGGCCCTGGCCCTGGTGCAGGCCGCGGGAGCGCAGGACGCCCTGAGGATCGCGTGCGGCCGGCTCGCCGCCGGTCCGGACCTGGAACGGGAGATCACCGCGATCCTGGCAGAGAGCGGCTCCGGCAGCAGCTGGTCAGGGTTGACCGGGGCGCTGCAGCGCTGGGCGCCGCGCATCCCCGACCTCGCACCGGAACGGGACCTGGCCACCATGCGCCGGCTCGGCGGACGGATCATCATCCCCTCAGATGAGCTGTGGCCCCGGCAGCTGGCGGACCTCGGACTCCAGGAACCCGTGTGCCTGTGGTGGCGCGGCGTCGAGCAGGAGCTGCCGCCCGCGGCCAAAGCCATCGCCCTGGTGGGCTCCCGGGACAGCACCAGCTACGGCGCCTCGGTGACGGGTGACCTCGCGTACTCCCTGGCCCAGCGCGGCTTCACCGTCGTCTCCGGCGGCGCCTATGKGATTGATGCCCACRCCCACAGGGCCGCGCTGGCCGGAGGCGCGGGCGCCYTGCCCACCATCGCGGTCATGGCCGGGGGAGTGGACCGCTTCTATCCCGCCGGGAACGAGGATCTGCTCCGGGCGGTGGCGGACCACGGCGCAGTCCTGGCCGAAGTCCCGCCCGGATCCGCACCCACCCGCTACCGGTTCCTCCAGCGGAACCGGCTCATTGCGGCCCTGGCCTCCGTCACGGTGGTGGTCGAGGCCAGGTGGCGCTCCGGTGCCCTCAACAYGGCCCACCACGCCGAAAGCCTGGGCAGAGCCGTGGGCGCCGTGCCCGGATCCATCCACAGCGCCAACTCCGCCGGCTGCCACCGGCTGCTTCGGGAGGGCGGGGCCGTGTGCGTCACGGACGCGGGGGAAATCGCCGAGCTTGCCTCCCCGAGTGGTGAGGCCCTGCCCCCGGACAAGGCCGGCCGGACGGAAGTCCACGACGGCCTCACCCTTGAGGACCTGATCCTRCTCGATGCGTTGCCGCTGCGGACCACGAGCTCGGTCGAGAAGCTGGCCGTGGTGGGCGGCTTGAGCGTGGAATCGGTCCGTGCCGGACTTGGCCGGCTCGGGCTGCTGGGGCTGGCCGAATCCCGGCACGGCGGCTGGAAACGCTCCGGGAAAGCGACCTGACATGGCCGCCTACGCCCGTATGCAGCGGCCGGTATGCCGCGGCTCGCCGCCCGGCTCCTGAGAATGCCCCCGGAATACTGCCACAGTAGGAGGGTGTCTACACAGGATCTCCCCGCCGCACTCGACGGCGCCGCCGCACGCTTTGGCCGCTACCTGGAAGCTGAGCGGGGGCGGTCGGCCCATACGGTGCGGGCGTATCTCTCCGACGTCGAAAGCCTGCTGGCCCATGCCGCKACCGAAGGGATCCAGGACCTGGCCGGGCTGGAACTCGGAACCCTGCGGCGCTGGCTTGGTGCCCAGAGCGAGTCCGGCAAATCCCGTGCCACGCTGGCCCGCCGYGCCGCCACCGCCCGGGCGTTCACCGCATGGGCCGTCCGCGAGGAGCTGATCGACGCCGATCCCGCGCTGCGGCTCAAGGCCCCGAAACGGGAAAAGTCCCTGCCCGGAGTCCTGCACCAGCAACAGGTCCAGCGGCTCGTGGACGACGCCGAAGCCGCCTCCGCGGAGGGGGAACCGCTGGCCCTGCGCAACCGCGCCATGCTCGAACTGCTCTACGCCACGGGCGTCCGGGTCGGGGAGCTGGCCGGGATGGATGTGGATGACCTCGACCCGGACCGCAGGACCCTGCGGGTACTCGGCAAGGGCAATAAGGAACGCACCGTGCCCTACGGGCTTCCGGCGRCGCTCGCCGTCGACGACTGGCTCCGTCGGGGCCGGCCGGCCCTCGCCACCGGGTCCAGCGGCCCGGCCCTCTTCCTGGGCGCGCGCGGCGGCCGGGTGGACCAGCGCCAGGTCCGTAGCGTGGTCAAGGACATGCTGGAGAGGCTGGGGGACACCGCCGCCACCGGCCCGCACGCGCTGCGGCACTCCGCTGCGACGCACCTGCTGGACGGCGGGGCGGACCTGCGGGCCGTGCAGGAAATCCTCGGCCACAGCAGTCTTGCCACCACGCAGATCTACACCCACGTGTCCGTGGAGAGGCTCCGGCAAAGCTACCAGCAGGCGCACCCCCGGGCCTGAACCCCGGCTTCCAGCGCAACGTCCGTGCCCGCCGGTGCAGGGGCCGCCGCGTGGAGTGACAGCGGCCACGTCGGCAGCCTCCTCACGGGCCCCGTCACACGCCCCGCATGCCTTCGCCGTCAGCCCCGTCGGCCGCCCCGTCCGCCCCGCCGGGCGCTCCCCTCGCGGTCCCTAGAGACGAATTCGGCGCGCCGAAAAGGACGCGCCGAATCGCACTGGCGTAATTAGGAGGGGTAGGGCAGAATAAAACTCACGCCCGGGAAGTTTCAAGTTGAACTTGAAGCTGGAATGCACCACGTCCCAGCTTCGAACCCGGTTGTATATTAGTAGTCTGGCAGGGACCGTCGGCACAATTTCGGATCCGCGCAACAGACAGACATCCAGGCAGAGGTCGTTGGGGAAGACGTACCTACAGCTATGGAGGATGGAATGTCTGTTGCACTGACCCGCGGTGTGTTGTTCGTTCACTCGGCCCCGACTGCCTTGTGCCCCCACGTCGAGTGGGCCATAGGGTCTGTCGTGGACAAGCGGACGGATCTGGAGTGGACCCCGCAGCCTGCCGCGCCCGGAATGTTCCGGGCCGAGCTGTCGTGGACCGGTACGCCGGGCACGGGGGCTCAATTGGCGTCCGCTCTCCGCGGCTGGGCCCACTTGCGTTATGAAGTGACCGAAGAGCCTAGCCAGGGCGTCGACGGCGGACGCTGGTCGCACACCCCGGAGCTGGGGATCTTCCACGCCACCACCGACGTCCACGGCAACATCATGGTCTCCGAGGACCGCATCCGGTACGCCTACGAATCCGGTGCCGGCGACCCTTCGGCCGTCTACCACGAGCTCTCGCTCGCCMTGGGTGAGGCCTGGGACGAGGAACTCGAGCCGTTCCGCCACGCCGCCGAAGGCGCCCCCGTGCGCTGGCTCCACCAGGTCGGTTAGGGCCCGCCCAGCCCAGCAGAGCACCAGGCGCACCACCGCAGCACTTCCATAGCTAGGCGCCAAACACAGATGGCGGCAATGTCCACGAGGAACATTGCCGCCATCTGTCATTCGGGCCAGCCGTCATTCGGCCGGGGCCGTGCAGCAACTACACGCTGCGTACCGCGATCACGGCGTTGTGGCCGCCGAAGCCKAACGAGTTGCTCAGCKCCGCAATGCTGCCGKAGGGCAGGTCGCGGGCCGTCGTGACGACGTCGAGCGGGATTTCCGGATCCTGGTTCTCGAGGTTGATGGTCAGCGGCGCCTTGCGGTCGTAGACAGCCATGACGGTCAGCACGGCCTCCACCGCACCGGAGGCGCCCAGCAGGTGCCCCATCTGCGACTTGGTGGCCGAGACCGCCACGCTGTCCACGTGCTTGCCCAGGGCGGCCTTGAGCGCCGTGTACTCGGGCTTGTCGCCGACCGGGGTGGAGGTGGCGTGCGCGTTGACGTGCACCACGTCTTCGGGCTGGATGCGGCCGTCGAACATGGCGGCCTTCAGCGCGCGGGTCGCGCCGAGGCCCTCGGGGTCCGGGGCGGTGATGTGGTACGCGTCAGCGGTGACCGAGGTGCCGGCGAGTTCGGCATAGATCCGGGCGCCGCGGGCCAGGGCGTGTTCCTCGGCTTCGAGCACCAGGGCGCCGGCGCCTTCKCCCATGACGAAACCGTCACGGTCGCGGTCGTAGKGGCGCGAGGCGTGCTCGGGATCGTCGTTGCGGCGCGAGAGTGCCTGCATGGAGGCGAAGGCGGMGATCGGCATGGGGTGGATCGCGGCCTCGGCGCCGCCACAGACGACGACGTCGGCCTTGCCGGATCGGATCAGGTCCAGGCCCATGTGGACGGCCTCAGTGCCGGATGCGCAGGCGGAGACGGGGGTGTGGGCGCCGGCACGGGCGCCCAGGTCGAGGCTGACCGCGGCGGCAGGGCCGTTGGGCATCAGCATCGGAACGGTCATGGGCAGGACGCGGCGGGGGCCCTTTTCGCGCAGGGTGTCCCAGGCATCCAGGAGGGTCCAGACGCCGCCGATGCCGGTGGCGAAGGCCACGGCGAGGCGGTCGTGGTCGATCTMGGTGATCCCGGAGTCGGCCCAGGCCTMGCGGGAGGCAACCACGGCGAACTGGGTCGAGGGGTCCATGCGCTTGGCTTCGACACGGCTCAGGACCTCGAGGGCCGGGGTGGAGGCG